>CAZPIF010000060.1:0-8028 GCA_964586565.1 uncultured bacterium | reverse complement strand
CATTGCTGCACGAAAGCCAGCAGCAAACATATCACCAGCCCCCGTCGTATCTATTACTTTTACATGGCTCGCATCTGCTTTATATTTTTTACCTTCTTTAAAAATAATAGAACCTTCTTTACCTAATTTTATTCCACCACAATCTATACATTTCATAAGATCATTAATTGAATTATCAATTTTTTCAGAATCAAACAAAAGCTCTATCTCTGGCTGATTTGCAAAAATGATATCTACATCATTTTTGATCATTTTAAGAAACTCAGATTTATTTCTATCAACAACAAAGGGATCAGCAACATCAAATACAACTTGTAAATCACTCTGCCTTGCAATTGATATGGCTTTTTTAATAGCTGATTTTTGAGAATCTGTATCCCACATGTAACCTGTAAAGTATAAATATTTAGATTGAACTAATTTTTCCTGATCTATATCATCATCATTAAACTCCCGGCATAAGCCAAGATGTGTATTCATTGTTCTTTCACCATCTGGCGTAACTAGTATTATACTCGATCCAGTCGTACCATCAACTTGTATAATACCGGAACTCACGCCATATTTTTTCATTTGATTAAGATAAATATCACCAAGATTATCATTGCCAATTTTACCAGTTATATATGATTCTACACCTAACCCTGCACAAGCAATAATTGTATTAGGAGCTGAGCCACCAGGACTATAACTAGGGTTTGACATTTCAAAATATCGGATAATCTCTAGCTGACGTTCTTGGTTTACTAGTTCCATCGTACCTTTGTTCAATTCTAATTCAATAAGATCATCCTCATCAACATAAATAACTACATCTATAAGGGGGTTTCCTATGCCAAAAATTGTAGGTTTATTTTTTTTCATTTTTATATAAGTTAATTATTGAAACAATTTATTTAATATTAACATTAAGATTAAATGTTAATATTAATGTAATTTTTAGCAAAATTTTCAATTTATAAATTATACAAAATAAAATTTAAAAGGTTGCCACAACAAAACAAAAAAAAGTATATTTAATAATAATGAATTCAAAAACCTTTGCAATTATTACTGATGTTCATTCAAATCTAGCATCCCTTACAAAAGCTTTAAAACTTATTGGTAATAGGGATGACATTGATCAAATTATATGTTTGGGTGATTGCTTTGCTCTAGGCCCCGAACCTGAAGCAACTTTAGATATGCTTAAAAGTATTCCTGAATGTATTTTTATCAGAGGTAACCATGATAGATATTTGATTGAACGTTTATGGGAAGATGAATCACCTTCTTTAGAAGGAATGGACCCTAATGATCCAATATGCCAAGCTATTGTTCAAAATGAAAAATGGACCGCAGAATTACTTGGGCAAGAAGGCCATGACTTTTGTGAAGCCATGAAAATTTCACATACTGAAATCATTGATGATACTTATATTGACTTTACACATGCATATTATGAAAGAGATGATCAACCACCTTCTGTCAATGAAGCATTAAGCTGGCGTGACAGCGTAATTAAGGAAAATCCTAAAATCAAAAAGGTTGTCTTTGTGCATGGCCATGTTCATGTCCCAAGATATCAAATAGTAGAAAACCTAACTATACTTTGTCAAGGAGCGACAGGACTACCATTTGATCGAGATCAACGTGGAGCAGTCGCTTTTCTTACCATAAGAAATAATGAAATAAGCTGGGATGTAAATAGATACGATTATAATAATCAAGAAACATCAAAACAATTAGAGAAACGTAGGCCGCCTTTTTTTACAAACCTAAAAAACACTATTAAATTTGCATCAATAAGAAATGACCTTTAGGTCATTTTGTTAAAAGAAGGTTTTCTTCAATAATTGAAATGCTATTTACATGTATTACTTTGACCACAGCGCGACCACACCAATTAAATCTGAAGTTTTAGATTTAATAACACAAATTAATAAAAGTACATATGGTAATGCGTCCTCAATCTATACCTTGGGAAGAAAAGCAAAAACAATTATTGAAAATGCACGCTGCGAAGTTGCTCATTCTATATCCGCGAAACCTGAACAAATTATTTTCACAAGTGGCGGTACAGAAGCAAACAATCAAGTCTTATGGTCTTTTTTAAAAAAGAGTAATTCCCATATTATTTCCAATCTTATTGAACATCCAGCCATAAATGAAGTACTCAAATATCTTAGTACAATTGGGCTAAGTTATTCACTTGCAAATGTAAAAAGCGATGGAATTATATCTATTGATTCTATAATAAAAAATGTAAAACCAAAAACAGCTTTAATTTGTCTTATGATGGCAAATAATGAAATAGGGACTATACAACCACTTAAAGAAATCATTGAAATTGCAAAAGAAAGAAAAATTATGATTCATACTGATGCCGTTCAATGTATGGGTAAAACAGAATTAAATGTATCAAATCTTGGCATTGATTTTTTAAGTTTATCTGCACATAAATTTTACGGACCAAAAGGTATTGGTGCATTATACGTTAGAGAACCAAAAACAATTAACTCCCTAATATTAGGAGGAGGGCAAGAAAAAGGGCTTCGTTCAGGTACAGAAAACGTTGCTTTGATTGCTGGAATGGGGCTAGCATGTAAAATGGCTTATAATTCTTTAGCTGAAAACAAAAAATTATTGAAAAGACTAGAAACTTATTTCAAAACACAATTGAAAACAATTATACCAAATGCAGTTTTCAATGGCAATCAATTAAATAAAATACCAGGTTTAGTAAATGTATCATTTATTGGTAATAAATCAGATTTAATTTTAGCCAAACTTGACAGAGAAAATATTGCTGTATCCAATGGCTCTGCATGCGGTTCGGGTAATATTAAAACTTCTCCTGTACTAACTGCATTAGGATTGAAGGATGAAGTCAATCTATCTTCAATAAGGTTCAGTTTTGGCACTTCTAACACAAAAGACCAAATTGATTTTCTTTTAAAGCAATTGAAATTAATATTAAATAAAAATGGATAGAATCATAGTTGGTATGAGCGGTGGAGTTGACAGTGCGGTTGCGGCTTCTATACTTATTGATAAAGGCTTTGAAGTAGAGGCATTATTTATGAAAAACTGGGAAGAAGATTCAGAGTTTTGTACCTCAGAAAATGATTATAATGATGCTTTACAAGTATGTGACAAATTAAATATCAAAATACACTCAGTCAATTTTGCAAAAGAATATTGGGATCGTGTATTTAAATATTTTTTGGATGAATATAAAAATGGTCGAACTCCAAACCCTGATATTTTATGCAATACTGAAATAAAGTTTAAAGAATTTTTAAATTATGCTTTTGACTTAGGAGCAAACAAGATTGCTACTGGTCATTATGTACGTAGTACTCTTAAAAATAATCAATTTGTGCTCCAGAAAGGATATGATGAAGCAAAAGATCAAAGTTATTTTCTTTATGGTTTAAACCAAAGCCAAATTTCAAATTCTATTTTCCCCTTAGGTAACTTGGTGAAAAAAGTAGTACGAAAAAAAGCCGAGCAACTTGGATTTTACAATCACAATAAAAGAGATAGCGTGGGTATTTGCTTTATAGGTAAAAGAAATTTAAAAGAATTTTTAAAACACTATTTGCCCGCTAACCCAGGAAAAATTATAACTACTCATGGTAAATTTATCGGAGAACATGATGGGTTAATGTTCTATACAATTGGGCAACGAAAAGGTTTAGGTATTGGCGGAGGTCATACAAAATCTATGAAACCGTGGTACGTAGTTGATAAAGATTTAACCAATAATGAACTAATTGTAGGTCAGGGCCACGATAATCATGCTCTTTATCATAAATTTGTAAAATGTTCAAACTTGCATTGGATATCAGGTAAGGCTCCAGAAGAAAATAAGCTAAAAGCAAAAATTCGTTATCGCTCAAAAGATATAGCCTGTAAAATAATTGACTCAGATAAAGAAAAAATACTTTTAGAGTTTAAACAGGCTTGTTTTGGTCTAACCCCAGGTCAATCAGTTGTTATCTATGAGCAGGATATCTGTCTTGGAGGAGCAATCATAGAATCTTATTCAAATTAATAAATTAATAAAAATGTGTTCTATTCTATTTTTCAAAGACTTTACCTGTATTAAATTTGTTATTATATGATACTATTACTAAAAACAGTTTTATTTACTTTTTTATTATTCTTTGAATTTATCAATGGCCAATTTCTTACAGAAATACCTTTAAGAACTTTACCAACCAATCTCAATGGTGAATTGGAATCAAAACATTCAATATCATTGTTCAATCCCAATAGATTCAATATAGATCAATCTTTTAAAATGTCAGTAATTTCAACAGGAAAAGAGTCCTATTCGATTGCAGGTCTTTCTAATTATATATCTTATATGCCTTTAGAAAATTTAAAAATAGATGCAAATATCACTCTTTACAATGCACAATCCCCTCTGCAAGGTCAATCAATGCTAGGAAGACAGCTGGATGTTGGATATAATGCTGGAATAACCTATCAGCCAACAAAAAATTCTTTTTTACAAATTCAATTTCAAAAGTTACCACATTACCAAACGTATCAAACTCGCTCACCATTTAATTTAAGGCATATTAGATAAGTGTCTCCTAAAAAAGCCCGTCAGAAACGAAAAAAACAAAATCAACAACATACAACTCTTAATGTAGCAATTGGAATTGTAGGTGTTCTGCTTCTTGGTTTTATTTATTCATTTTCCCAAAATAATGCCTACAGAGGTATACCTATTGAAGTGACATTCCCAAAACAAGAAACCCCACGAGAGCTTGCTGCAAATATTTATAGAAAAAATCCAATTCATAAAGTAAAAGTAGAAATTCTTAATGGGTGCGGTATCAAAGGAATCGCTGCAAAAACTGCAGACTTCTTACTCTTAGAACATCAAGTTGATGTTGTAAAGACAGCAAATGCAAGCAACCATAATTATCATAAAACTCAAATAATTGGAAGAAATGAAAAAGTGGAAGGAATTTCATTAATTAGTGAATCTTTTGGAGTATCTATAAGTGACAAAAACATTATTTCACATATCCCAGATGAATCACTTGGCGTAGATGTTACCATTATTCTTGGAAAAGATATAGAAACATACAGCAAGGTATTTAATTATATTTCAAAATAAACACAAATAATGAAGTCCGATATGGATTTTATTGCCAGTCAACCGCTACTTAAACAGATAATTAATCTTGCAATTGAAAAAAAGGCAGGAAAACTAATAGCACTAGATTTAAGGGGATTGTGTTCAATAACAGATTATTTTTTAATTTGCCATGGTGAATCAGAGCCACAAGTAAAAGCAATCACTGATCATATCCGTAAAGGGACTGATAAGAAACCCAAACATCTAGAAGGATATGAAAATCAAAATTGGGTTTTATTAGACTATTTTGATGTAATTGTACATGTTTTTAAAAAAGATGAGAGAGATTATTATGGTATTGAACGATTGTGGGCAGATGCGCCGATTATAGAATTAAATGATGAGACAAATTAAATCAGAATTAAAAGACAGAATTAATCAAGTCTTAAATTCATTATCATTTCCACAAAGAGATTATACACTAACTCCACCAAAGAATATTGAATATGGAGACCTAAGTACAAACATCGCACTAGTACTAGCTCAAGACCTTAAAACCTCACCAATGGATATTGCAAAAGATCTTGTTAATGAAATAGTTAAGTACGATATAAACAATATAATAAATATATCTGTTCATAAGCCCGGCTTTATAAACTTTGAAATTTCCAAAATTTATTTTCAATCCCAAGTTACTAAAATAATAAAACTATCAATAAAATATGGGCAAGGTTCAATAGGAGCCGGGAAAAGTGCTAATATCGAATTTGTAAGTGCCAACCCAACCGGTCCACTTACAATAGGACATGGTCGCAATGCAATATTGGGAGATGTAGTATCTAATATACTAAAATGGCAAGGTTATGACGTAACCAGAGAATATTATTTTAATGATGCTGGAAGACAAATGCGAATTTTAGCAAAATCGGTGCAGGCTCTTTATTTTAAATTATTAGGTGAAGATATTCAAATTCCAGAGGATGGTTACCAGGGAGAGTATCTGAATGATATAGCAAAAATCATAGTTAATGAAGATGGGGAAAACTTAGAGAAAGATTCAAATATTTTTAAAGAAAAAACAGAAAAAATTATTTTTCATCAGATTGAACAATCTTTAAAAAACCTTGGTGTAGAATTTGACCAATTTATTAATGAAAAAACATTTTATGAAAATGGAGATATCAAAAATCTCCTTGAAAATTTGAGAAAAAAAGATTTGATATATGAAAAAGATAATGCGACATGGTTCAAAACTTCAGCACTTGGTAAAAAACAAGATCGTGTATATATAAAAAGTACAGGAGAACCAACCTATCGAGTGCCAGATACGGCATATCATATAAACAAGGTTAAGAGAAACTATGATTTGATTATTGATGTATTTGGTGCAGACCATGCAGATACATATCAAGATGTAATTCTAGCTCTTCAATCCTTAAATTATAAAACTGAACATATAAAAGTACTGATTTATCAATTCGTTACATTGTTGCAAAATGGGAAAAAAATAAAAATGTCCACCAGAAAAGCTAATTTTGTTACATTAGATGAATTAGTAAATGAAGTTGGTTCAGATGTGGTTCGATATTTTTTCTTAATGCGCAGTATGAACACTCATCTTGATTTTGATTTAAATCTAGCAAAAGATCAATCAGATAAAAATCCAGTTTTCTATCTACAATATGCATATGCCAGAATATGTAATATAATTAAGCGTGCAAATGATTTGAAATTATCAGAAGAAAATAATTATGATACATCTATTCTCGATCATGAAGATGAGATTTTATTAATTAAGTATTTATCAAGATTTCCAGAGTTTATTGATCATGCTTATGAAAACTTAGAACCTCAAATTATCACAAACTATCTACAACAACTTTCTGCTTATTTCCACAAGTTTTATAGCCAGTGTAGAGTAATTAGTGATGACCATGATACCACTCAAGCGAGGATAGCTCTTGTAAAAGCTGCCAAAATAATTCTAGGTAATGGATTTAATATACTTGGGATATCTGCTCCAGAGCGTATGTGATGATAAATTTCATTCACTCAGAATCTCAATTTTTTGTTCTTTGTCTGACAACTTTATTTACATTAACAAACCCTATAGGGATTGCGCCTATATTGGTTATAATGACTGAAAGGTTCTCAAAAAAAGATAGAGTTAATATAGCAAAAAAAGGTTCAATTACTGCATTTATTACTCTCATTTTGTTTTCACTACTAGGGTCACTCATTTTTAGTTTCTTTGGTATTACATTAGAAGCTTTTCAAATAATGGGAGGGATTCTATTCTTTCGAAATGGTTTGCGAATGCTTGAAGCAAGAGTGGGAAGATCAAGAACAACACCCGCAGAACAAGAAGAATCCCAAGAAAGTGATGATATTGCAATTAGCCCAATTGGTATTCCTCTGATAGCTGGTCCTGGAGCGATAACAGCAACTATGCTGCTATCAAGCCAAACTCCACAAATACACAGTTACGCAACGCTAGGAATTGCTATCACAATTGTAATATTGATTGTTTACGTTATCTTAAGGAATGGTAATATTCTCATGGACTTATTAGGGACTTCCATAATGAGAATAATTCAAAGACTAATGGGATTAATTCTTATGGTTATTGCTGTACAGTTTATAATTAATGGAGTCTTATCTATAATTAGACCTTTAATTGTCTAACTATTTCAATAATAGCATTTTTTGTATTCTAATATCTTTACCTGCCTCTATCTGAAAAAAATAGACACCTGAGCTTACCATGTATCCTGCCTCATTCGTCCCATTCCATAAATAAGTATGTCTCCCAGAATTAAGATTCTCAATAATATCAGACCTAATTGTACGGCCTGAAATATCGATTATCCTTATTTTGACATTCCTTGTATTTGGAAGCTCATATCGAATATTTGTTATGGGATTAAATGGATTAGGATAGTTTTTAT
>CAZPIF010000059.1:0-8078 GCA_964586565.1 uncultured bacterium | reverse complement strand
TGGAAACCTTGCAGAAGAAACTATTTATGAGAAAGGAATATTTATATCTAAGATCTTATGGGATGAAAATGGAATAATTATAATAGAAACTCCATAAACCAAGAGTAGATTTAGTTGAAGAGATTATTATGAATATACCAGCTGATGCAATAGTGATGACTGTGGCTCTAATTGCAGGTTTTATATATTTTAAAATGCACAAAGAGCATACCAAACCTAAAGAAATGCAATCAGATGAGGAAGAATGACTACAAACCTCACAATACTACTAATCTTTGGATTCGCTTTTTTGGGATGTGAAAATAAAGACGAAGATTGTCCTGCAATCTATGCACCAATTTGCGGGTCTGATGGAGTGACTTATGGAAATGATTGTTATGCTAAAAATGATGGTGTCCATGAATGGACTTTAGGTGAGTGTGACTGTATAGATGAATCTAAAATATCAGATTCCTCTATTTGTTCCGAAGAATATCAACCAGTTTGTGGCTGTAATAGATTGACTTATGATAATGGTTGCGTAGCTGAGAAATCAGGCATCACAGAATGGACTGAAGGTGAATGTAATTAGCTATTTTTCAATTCAATCTCTAATTAATCTCCCATCTCCTGGAGTTTTTTAATTGTGGAATGATAGTTAATTTTAAACATGAATAATGTAAAAATATTATACTGAATCCGATGATTCAGTAATGAAGCCTCTAGGTTAGAGGAAGAACTAAATACTAATTTTGATGAAATAGTTATTAAACTAGAGGAAGGTAGAACTGGACAGTTCACTGTTTTATTCAATGATAAAAAAATTTATAATAAGATGAAATTGATTGGTCGACTACCAAAACCAATGGAAATCACAGAAATCATTAATAAAGCATCTAAGTAATTAATTTTATATAGAATCAAGCACCACATTCGTGGGGTTTTTTGTTTGTGGGGTTATGGATAGATTTTGTTATAGCACATAATAAAAATCACTTTATGATTACACTAAGTAAAAAACAAATTATTGGAATGGTTTCAATGAAAGAAGCTATCCATGCGATGGAATCTGCTTTTGTTCACTTGAGTAGTGGTAATGCTCGTGTACCTACTCGTTTGAAGTTGGATATTCCAGATAAAAACGCCACATCTCTGATAATGCCGGCTTATGCTGTAGGAGAGCCCCATTATTGTGTAAAAATTGCATCCGTGAATTATTCAAATCCCCATAAAGGTCTACCTCTAATTCATAGTATAGTTAAAGTTTTTGATGCTTCAAAAGGTAACCATGTTGCCACATTTGATGGAGAATCCATTACAGCGATTCGAACAGCAGCAGCGTCTGGATTAGCCACAGATCTAATGGCAAAAAAAGATGCTGTTACTTGTGCAATTTTTGGTACAGGTGTTCAGGCTGCTTCTCATATAAAATCAATCACTGAAGTTAGGAACATTAAAAAATTGATTGTGTTCAGCCGGAACGAGAACACTGCCAGAAAATTTTGTTATTCACATTCCAAAATAATAAAATGTGAAATTGGATCTCAAGAAAACTTAAAAGAAGCTGAAATCATTTGTACCACTACACCTTCTCAATTCCCACTGATTGAATTTGATAATATTAAATCTGGTTGCCATTTGAATGTCATTGGGTCACACCAACCAATAATGCGGGAGGTTTCTTCAGATATAATTATTCATTCTAAAATTATAGTTGACCAAATAAAAGCCTGCAAAAAAGAAGCAGGAGACCTTATAATTCCAATGGAGGAAGGACGATGGTCCTTTGAAAAAATCCATGGCGAATTAGGACAGATTGTCACTGGTGAAATCCCTGCCAGAGAATCAGAAACTGAAGTCACCTTATTTAAATCGGTGGGTAATGCTATTCAAGATCTTGCTATGGTAAATTTGATACTAAAAAAATTGAATCATGATTGAAATAAAAAACCTGAAAAATTGGCAACCTCCAAATAATTGGATTGAGATCCAAACTATAGATGCCCATACCGGTGGTGAACCACTTCGAATTATAATTTCCGGGTTTCCAAATCTAAAAGGAGTAACACTTTTAGAAAAGCGCGCCAGTGCAAAAAATGATTTTGATCACATTAGAAAAGCGCTTATTTGGGAACCTCGGGGACACGCAGATATGTATGGAGCAATTATAGTTGCCCCTGATACGCCAGATGCAGATTTTGGCGTCATTTTTATTCATAATGAAGGTTATTCCACAGGCTGTGGCCATGCAGTCATTGCATTGACAAAAACGTTTGTAGAAACTGGATTAATCAAAAAAACTGAACCTATTACAGAAGTGAAAATGGATGTCCCCTCAGGGATTATTCATTCTTTTGCAGAAGTAAAAGATGACGAAATTACAAATATAGGATTTTACAATGTCCCTTCATTTGTACAGCAAATAGACTCAATTGTGAAGATACCTAGATTCGGGAAAATTCAGTATGATTTGGCATTTGGTGGGGCATATTATGTCTTTGTTGATGTGGCTCAATTTGATTTGGATTGTACACAGGAATACCAAGATGAGCTCATCAGAATTGGAATGTTAATCAAAAAGACAATTTCTAAATCTATTATAATAGAACATCCGACAGAACCAGAAATGAATTTTTTATATGGTATAATTTTTACTGGTTCGCCGAAAAATTCAAACAACCACAGTCGGAATGTTTGCATTTTTGCAGAAGGCGAAGTTGACAGAAGCCCAACGGGTACTGGTGTCAGTGCCCGAGCTGCAATACATTATGCACGCGGTGAAATTAGTATTGGTGAATCAATCACTATAGAAAGTATTATTGGTTCTACCTTCACAGTTAAGGTTAATGAGATAACAACTTTTGGAAAATATAAAGCAATAATTCCTGAAGTTAGAGGGACAGCATTTATTACTGGGAAAAATTCCTTTTGGATTAATCCCAATGACCCCTTGAAAGATGGGTTTCTTTTGAGATAAAAAAATTTATAATGAGTAATTATTAATAAAGTAAAATAGAATGGAAGTATTTAATTCAGTACTATTTGGGGTTAACAGAGAAGATCATTTTGTTGAAAATCAGGTTATTAAAAAAGTTAATCCGAAGAGAATGCTAATGATAGGCAGTGGCGGATGTATAGCACTTTCTTTAAAGGTCCTATTTCCAAGTCTAGATTTAAATGTTATTGATGTAAACCCCAATCAAATATCACACATAAATAAAAAGATCAAGGCTCTAAAAAGTTCAAACTTGGAAGAATTAAATGTCAATAAAAAAAATGATTATTGCTTAAATCAAATTGGGAAATTTGATAAAATGTTTCAAAATCTTCGAGATTTATTTATAGGATATATTTCAGAAGAAAATGAAATAACTAGATTTTTCAATATTGATACAAACTCTAAATCTCGATTAAATATTTTAAAAAAATGGTTAACTAATGAAAACATATCTATACCTTTTCAAAAAGTATTTAACGATAATAATATAAATAAAGTATTTAGTGACGCAGCCACAAAACACGGGACACCAGATTCATATATTAACTATATGCAAACGAAAATTCTAAATGGTCTTAAAAAAAAGAATGCACATATCAATCCATTTCTTCAACATATTTTCCTTGGTTTTTATAAATCACCTAATGCTTTTCCATATATAAACGCAAAAAATATTCATGTCCCCAATCTACAACAAGGGAGTATACTTAGCGTACGTGATATTCCATCTTATCAGATTGTAAGCTTATCAAATATTTTTGATTGGAGTAGTGAAAAATTAGTTACTGAGCATGCTGAGCATTTATCGCAATTACATAAAGGGTCAGCAATCATTATTAGACAAATAAACAATCATAAAAACTGGATAGAAATATTTGATCCATATTTTGAAGAAGATGACTTTTTTGATAAATATTGGCAAGAAAATGACCGGAGTATGTTTTATGACCATATTAAATTATTTATCCGGAAATGAATTACAACTTTGAAATATTAGAGCCACAACATATTAAAAACTATGTAAAAGATTTCAAATCCATAGAAGAAGGTATATTCTATCCCCTCGAAAATGGGGAAGGGAATTTCTTTATTAATCATGGAAATAATTATTATCCTTTTTTTACTCAACAGGGAAATAAAACAAGATTTGTTGCTATAAAAAATGAATCAAATATTATTGGCACAGCTGTGGGCGTTTGGAAAAAAATTATTTTTAATGGCTCTCAGTATACCGGATTATATATAGCAGATCTTAAGATAAAGCCTGAGCATAGAAAAAAAGGAATCCTAAAAAAAATAATGTGGGATCTAATAATCAGGTGGCCTTTTATAAAAGATTACCAGGGCTGGGATTTTTGTTTTTTTTGCACAATGCTTAAAAATAATCAAGGTGTTGAAAAATCTTTTAAGGGTTTAACACCTGCAAAATTAGCAAAGCCCACCGGATTGATTAATATTTATATGATTGAGCCAAAAAAATTAGCGTCACTAAAATTAACGGACATCCCAAAAACTTCATTTATAGATTCAATTAACCTGAGTCCAAAAAGAAAAGAATTGGTACTATGGAACAACGGGAAAAAAGATATAGTATCTTCAATAAATCATACAGTATTTAATTTTGGACATTTACATCCAGAAATTATTTTATCAGAAAATTCTTCTAATATTGAAAAAGCAATATCAATAATTATAAAAAATGATGGGATAGCTTGTTTCGCAATTGATAATAGACAGACCAAATTAATTGACTGGCTAAAATCAAAGGGTATATCAACAAATACCAAATGTAAGATATTTTCTTTTTCACCTTTTGCACCATCAATAAAAAAGTTTGATAATATTTTTATTTCTACAGGAGAGATATAAATGTATAATTTTATTCAAAACCTAAAAAAAAGGACACCAATAGATAAACAATTATATTTTGACCTACTGAAAAATAATAAAATGTCTTTTGAAACCTTTAAGGAGTCGCAAACTAATTTTTACGGTGCAGTGTTAAATTTTAGTAAACCATTGTTTGTTCTATGCTCTAGAATGGATAGTTATATAGATAGATTGAAAATATTAGAAAATATTTTTGATGAACATGGTAATGCAGACCCATATAAAACACATGGATATACTTACAAAAAATACCTTGTTAGTCTTGGCGTAGATGAGGGAAGTATTTTAGAAAACTTTGAACACATATCCACTTCCAATTTTTTTTTAAAAGTTAATGAAACAGTAAATAATGAAAAAATTGATATAGCAATAGCAATGTATGGAATAATTGAAGATAGATATACTGAAATATCATCGTTTATCGCAAAAACTATTTTAAAAAATAAATGGCTAAATGAGGAAAATTTAGTTCATTATGATATGCACCAGGAATTGGACAAACACCATGCAAAATTATTTTACAGTATTATAGAAAAAAATTGGGTGGAAAGGACGTCATTAAAAGATATAAAAAAAGGTTTGAACCTTGGTAACAAACTAGTTTTTAAATTATTTAATGAACTATTAATTGGAATTAAACAATAAACTAGTATTCCTAAATAAAAATAGTAGGGTTCAGTAATATTGACATATCTTCAAAAATATTCCACCGATTTTATTTTTTATATAAATAACCGTACAAGCATTGGATTTTTTCTTTTTGAGATGATGATTAGATTTATATATGCATAAATATTTACCATTACTACTATTCATTGGGTTGGGATTTTTAAGTTGTGAAAAATCTCCAATTATTGAAAGCAAAAAAGCAATTAATCTTTTAAATAATAATAAGTATTACTTTCTTGATGTGAGAACTGAAATTGAACATGATAATAAATCAATCTCCGATACAGAATGCATTCCAGTTCAAGAAATTGAAAAACGAATCGGAGAATTAAAAAAGTTCAAGGATAAAAAAATCATTGTTTATTGCAGAAGTGGAAATCGTTCTAGAGTTGCTACAAAAATATTAAACGAGAATGGATTTAATGCCTACAACCTTAATGGTGGAATGAATGAATGGGAAGGTAAAGTTGAAGCTGGTAAATAAAGGAATCTACCAACCAAGCCACAAGTAACAAATACATGTATTGCCGACTCCTAAACTAATTATTTTTAGTTTAGAAAAATGATATATTTTTCAAAGCAGATTACAATTCTAATGATTTTAATTTTACATATACCTTGCAACTACATTTAATTATATAAAAGATTTATTATGAAAAAAGTATTAGTCACCGGGGGAACATCTTATATAGGAAAGCATTGTATTGCGCAACTATTGGAAAAAAATTATGATGTTAGTACAACCATTAGAGATATAAATAAATCTAGTGAAATTAAATCAGACATAGAAAAGTTCTTAAAAAAACCTATAGAATTAAAAATTTTTGAAACGGACCTACTAAAAGATGATGGTTGGGATGATGTAATAAAAAGTTGTGATGCAATAATACATGTAGCAGGACCTTTCCCTGTTAATTATAATGGTAAGGAAGAAGACTTGACACATCCTCATGAAAATGGTACAATGAGAATATTTAAATATGCCAAAAAGAATGGAGTATCCAGGATAATACTCACATCATCTATTGCATCTGTTTGGATGGATTCAGATTTAGATTTACTTGCTTATTTTGATGAAAAAAATTGGACTGATTTGTCTAATAAAAATCTTGATGCCTACTCAAAAGGAAAGACATTAAAAGAGAAAGCTGCTTGGGATTATGTTTCAAAAAATGATTCCATAAAACTAACATCTATCCTTCCATCAGTTGTTTTAGGACCTGGGATAGGTAGCCCAGTGAGAAGGGGGTCATTGGAGTTTTTTCAAATGCTTATTAATAAAGAAATGCCTGTTGCTCCACCTTTTAAAGTAGGTCTTGTAGATGTCCGCGATGTAGCTAAAATGCACATAGCCGCATTAGAGAATGACAAATCAATTGGAAAAAGAATAATAGTTTCAGAGAATACATATTGGGTAAAAGATTTTTGCAAAATGTTGAATAATCTTGGGCATAATGCTCCCACTTTTAGTCCACCAGTATTCTTGGTCAAATTCATAGCCAATTTTGACAACACAATTAAACCAATTAAATCACTACTTGGCTTAGATCTTAATTTTAATATAGACCCAGCAAAAACCATTCTAAACTATCAACCTATTTCTATTGAAAAAACAATAAAGGATACAAGCGACTACCTTAAGTCCTATGATCAATAATAAATGGTTTTTATTTTTTAGATAAAGGGATAATTGGGAAATGCGTATATATTTCATACTACTTATTTCTACTACGATAAAACCCATATTAATAATCAGACTATAGTCATTAATTTTTTTGTTTATGAAATAGTAGTTAGATTTAGAAATGTGTATAGATTTTTCATTAGGGAGTATATTTTGAATTATCAGGAATTTTTAAATAAAATTACATTCCGATTCATTCAACCTGAAACGAACATACCATTAAAAATAGCTCGGTTTATAAATACAATTTCACAGATTGGTTTCCCTCTAGAAAGATGGATTGTGAAATTACCAGAAAAAGATAAATATTTTAAAAAAGGATTAAAACCAATTTGTAGGATGCCTAAAATGTCTTCTTTTACTATGGGAGTAATTATAAATCAGGCTGTTACAAAAATGCCTAAAGATGAAATATATGTGAATGTAGGAGTTTGGCATGGTTTTACATTATTAGCTGGAATGTTCAATAATGATAATAAACAATGTATTGGCATAGATAATTGGTCCCATAAAAGCAAGCGTAATAGGCGTGCAGTAAAACAATTCCCTGTAAGGTTTTCTAAACAAAAAAGCAAGAATCATATATTTCACCAAATGGATTACCAAAAATATTTTGCTGAAATTCATGCTGGAACTATAGGCTGTTACTTATATGATGGAGTGCACCACTATGAAAATCAATTGGAAGCACTCCAGTTAGCAGAACCATATTTTAGTAATGATTGTATTATTATTGTTGATGATACAAATAAGGATGAACCTCGTAACGCAACTCTTGATTTTATTGAAAAAAGTAAAAATCAGTATAGTATATTATTTGATCGTCAAACTGCCTGTAATGCTCATCCTACTCTATGG
>CAZPIF010000058.1:0-8171 GCA_964586565.1 uncultured bacterium | reverse complement strand
TGCTTCATATTAGTTTGCTATCAGGAGGAAACAAATTAGTGAACAGTTTACTTGGGTTCATTTTTGGGTTGATTAAGGGATCTTTCATCATCATAATTTTTGTATGGTTTATAGCTTTATTACCACTTTATAAGTGGGCAAGTTTTATAGAAAAAAATTCGATTTTGATTCAATATGGTAATCAGTATCGGGAGGCAGTAGTAACTTTTTTTAATTGGGATGATCCTGTTTCATTTGGAGAATCTTACATAAAAGAAATGACACAACCATAATGTCGGCAATAACAAAAGATATTATTGAAAGAGTTAGAGATACGTCAGATATAGTAGATATTATATCTGAATATGTTGATTTGAAACAAAAGGGCCCCAATTTATTTGGTCTATGTCCTTTTCATAATGAAAAAACACCATCTTTTAGTGTCGCTCCTGCAAAGCAGATATACTACTGTTTTGGATGTCATTCTGGTGGTAATGTATTTTCATTTTTAATGGAATATTTAAAAATACCATTTCCTGAGGCTGTTAAAACATGTGCTACTAAGTATAATATCCAAGTTACGTTTGATAAAGATAGTAGCAGTTCTGAGTTGTTTTCTTCTCTTTATAAGATTCATGATCTTGCTTTAGAATTATATCAAAAAAACCTTTTTTCGTCTTCAGGAAAAAACGCACTTCAATATCTAAAAAATAGAGGTTTAAGTGAAGATATTATTAGGCAATTTAAGCTTGGTTTATCTATGAAAAATTGGGATCAATTAGTTAAAAACTGTAAAGGAAAAGGTTTTACGCAGTCGCAGATCTTAAAATCTGGTTTATTTACCCATTCTGAAAAAGGAATGTTTGATCGATTTAGGTCAAGGATAATGTTCCCAATCTTTCACCAATCGGGTAAGCCAATTGCATTTGGAGGTAGGGTTTTTGAAAGTAATGATTCTGCTAAGTATTTAAATTCACCTGAGACCCCTCTATATAAAAAAAGTGATACTTTTTATGGATTACAAGCATCGCGTGATGCTATTAGAAAGGAAGGATATGTTGTTTTAGTTGAAGGATATATGGATTTTCTTAAGCTTTATCAGTCTAATATTTTTCCTGTTGTTTCTGTATCAGGTACGGCATTTTCACCTATGCATGCAGCTGCAATTAAAAAAATAACCAATAAAGTGATATTACTATATGATGGTGATAATGCCGGGATAAATGCTGCGGTAAGGGCAGGATGGGTTTTGTTAAAATCTGGCCTAATTCCTTTAGTTATTATGCCACCTGATTCTTTAGACCCTGATGACTGGATTACAAAGGTAGGAGAAAATGAAATAGTATCCCAAATAGATAACCCAATGACCTATATTGATTTTCATTTTGAATCAAATAATGGAGTAAAACTCTCTGGAATTGAAAGGCAGGAATACATAGTCAATTTAGCAAGAAAAATCAAAGAGATTGATGATGGCGTTATAAGAAATGATTTAATCAAAATCATTTCTCAAAAACTATCTATTGATGAGCAAGATTTTGTTCGTTCTGTAAATACGCAACGAATTAATATTCCCCAAGGCACTGAACAAAATTCTAAAAATGAAAAAAATATATTTCAGTCTGATCGTACAGAAAAAGCACAAATTGAAATTATGAGGCTTCTTACTAGCGATGATATTAAAATAAGGCAATATGTTTATGATAATATTTCACTAAATTTATTCTCAATTCCAGTATTTAAGAAATTAGCACAAATTATAATCAAACAAAATTTGGATGTGGAATCATCATCATTAATCGAGTATTTTCATGATAAGAATGAGCGGAATTACATAACAAAAATCCTTTTTAATAAAGACCAAAGTAGTTCATACGAAGAAATTGTATCTGATTGTTTGAAAATCTTAAAATCAGATCCAATAAAAGAAAAGATTTCTTCTCTTCGTATTATGATAAGAGAAAAAGAATTAAATGGGCAGGACCCAACTGAGGAGTTAAATAAAATAAATAAACTACGGCTAGAATTAAATGAACTTTAGATACTTTAAAATTATCATTCTTGTTCTTCTTTGCTCCATGTCCTTTATTTGGTCTACGCAAGTTCAACTGATAACTTCTCATAAAAAAAGCAATGGTACATTACTTCGTATTGTCACAAGCTCTGTAATTGATATTGATAATATTGCAGGTTGGTCTGGACAGGAAAATTGGTTTTATCTTACTCTTAATGGAACATATTTAAGTCCCTCTGCAGTTGAGTATATTGAATTCGAACCCCCATTAGTAGATATTGAAATAAATGAGAATAATGAATCAGTACAAATAGGATACTTGTTTGAGAGACCTATTGAAGATTTTGAAATATTTCATTCAAATGCGACTAGAGTAGTCCTTGTTCAGGTCTGGGAATCATTAAATGACAGTCTCCGCTCAAAAGTGAAACTATCAGAAGGCACAAATAAAAACAGGGTCTTCTCCTTACCTAAAAAAGAATCTAAAGGTTCCCCATTCTATGATTCTTTTGTATATGCTCGAGATAAATATGGCCCGGAAAAATATTTTGTTTGGTACAATGACTGGTATTCTACTGAGGATTTACCAGCTGATGATAGTGACATTGGAAACGAATTAAAAAATCAAGTTGATTATTTAAGTAATATTGAACAACCATCTAATGAGACTGATAAAATTTTAAAAGAAGAACCGAAACCACTTGTTGTTATAAAAAAACAAATAGAGATAAGTGGACCACCACCACCGGAAAGAAAAATGTTAAATAGGGATTCAATTGATATTTCTTTTATTTTAGACGAGGGTATGCTTAAATCTGGAGTGCGTCGTCCTCGAAGTGTTAAAGCATTACAAGAGGCTCTTGTGTTTTTAGGATATGATCTTGGGAATGGAGGAGTATATAATAACGGTGTGGATGGAGATTTTGGTCCAAAAACGGAAGATGCAGTTATTGATTTTCAACTTGATAGAGGTTTTAATTCAGCCAATATTGATGGGATTGTTGGCGAAGGAACTCATAAAGAGCTATTGAGGGCTCTTTCTGGACAAAAACCAGTTTTTTCTAGCGTTAAGAAGAATAAAAAAGTTAACATGGAACAAAAATTTGGTAGCGTGATTGAACAAGCTCGATTAACGGCAAAGGAATTACTTAATCAGCCACCTATCACAACTCAGGTAAAGAGAGAAACAAGAAAACTTTTAAACAATAATGAAATCAATCTTCTACCTCCTGATCTTTCCAATCGTAAAACTTTTCTTAAGTTAACATGTAATCTTGAAGGTGCAGATGTTTTTATTGATGGTTCTTTAATTGGTAAGACGCCATTACAAAAGAAAATGCCAGTATCACCAGGCTGGCATAGAGTAAGAGTTGTTGACCCAAATTCTACTCCTCCTCAATTTGCAATGAAGATTCCAGATTATCAGGATATATATGTTCCAAAAGGAAGAACACAAAAAATTAGAATTAACCTCTCTATTTCGGATCAGAACTCTGGTCAATAAAAAAAGGTTATCATTCTCCTTTAAGTTTTTTTTAGGGATTTTTCTATTCTATATTTTTGCTTTTTCAATTTCATTTCCGCAAGATATTCCAACTATTCTTTCAACAAGAGTGGATAAAACAGAAACTGGCTTAATTATTGAATTTCAACTATCAAGTTATATTGAAAGATCTGATATCTCTAGTTGGATAGAACAAGAAAATTGGTTGATCTTAAATTTCTATGATATTATCAGACCGGTTCAGGGTTTTTTTTCACATTTGATTAAACATCCTGTAAATGATATTCAAGAAAATTGGTCACAAAATGCACTGCAGTTATCACTCCATGTAAATAGAAGTATTGGAGGATTTGATGTTGTGTTAAATAATGAGAAAAGAACAGTACAAATAGCTTTAACTTATTCTGATTATATAGAAGCAAAAGAAAAAAACCCTTCTTTTGTTTTTCCTGATCCTAAAGATTCACAGAAAAAACATCACCCAACATCTTGGAAAGACGCTCGCCAACGTACAACGTTAGAAATAATCTGTGATACGAAAGGATTGCCGATTTATGTAGATGGTCATTTAGTAGGATATTCTCCTTTAAAAAACCCTGTTGATGTACTACCTGGTTGGCATAAAGTAGGATACTTCCCCAATGATTATACGCAAGATGCAAACGCATTAACTTCTAAGGAAAAAATAATGAATGATATCTTAGTTATGGGGCGATTGGATGTATTTGTTGATGAAGGAGATCATGAAACTATAGTTTTGAACTACCAAACCTTAGACGAAGAGGTAATTGATTTTAATAAAAGGTTTCAATCAGGATCCTGGATTGGCTTTTCTTTATTTTTTACAATGATTTTACTAATGAGCTGGGGGATGGCCTGATAAACTGTTTTCGTTTTTGCTTAATATTAATAATTATTTTTTCAACAAGAGTATTTGGTATAGAAAAATTGTCGGTTTCTCAGAATGAACAATCTTATCGGATTGAGTATTACAAATATTGGAACCCATACAGGCGTGTATTAGATCTTCGTGGAAAACCACAGAGCTTTTATGGTCAAATATATTACCAGGTTACTTACAATAAAGATAATCGAATCAAATCTGTAACCAAATATGGTAAAGATCGAAAACCTAAAGAGACCTACAACTTGCTTTGGTCTAGATCTGGATCTCGTTCTGAGTATTCTGTCATTTTTCAAGATGGAGGGAATATTTCTAGGCTCGACCTCAATCTGTATTCAAATGTTCTCAGTAATATTCGTCCTGGATGGGAAGCTAAGTTTAAAAGTAGGAGCGATGGAAGGCCAAGAGAAGTTGCAATCTGTGATTCTTTAGGTGTTGAATATTTTTCCTACTACTTTAATTATACAATAGTTAAAGATGATAGAACTTTCTCTGAGGTTATAGAATCTTCATATTTTGATTCAGATGGAAAATTTGTGGGTCGACATTTAATATACTGGGGCAAAAGAGCAGAACTCAGAATGATACAGTATTTCAATACTGATAATAAAATTCTAGAGACAATAGAATATATTCATGATAAGAGCCTTGGTGAAACAGTTCGCGTCTTAACAGATAAAGACAGTAAAGAAATAGAAAGAAAGATTATTCCTTACATGCCTCCTGATAAATATGCTTATAAATATGAATGGACCGGTGAAGAAGTAATTGATAGAGGCTTACAAGAGCTAGAGAGCTTAGATCTAGCAATGGAGTTTGCCAAACGTGCTGAAGAAGCTTTGAATGATGCTAATGAAGAATTAATCAGGATAAAGGATATGTTAGATGAAGCAAATCAACGTGCCAGAAATGCTGAAAAATTAATGCGTAAAGCCGAAGGAAAAGCAAAAGATGTAGAATCATTTAAATTGCGGATGGAAGAAGCACAGAAAGAAGCACAGCAAGCAATTAAGGATATTTATGATGCTGAGAGGGAAGCAGAAAGAGCTAGACTAGAAGCTGCTGCTGCAACGGCAACACTAGATGCAGTTAAAAAGACAAAAGATGTAGAAGTGTACGCTCAAGATGAAGCTAAAAAAGCTAAAAAAGAAGCTAAAAGGTTAAGAAAAGAGGCAAGAAAAAAAGCAAGAGATGCAAAAAGAGCCGTTCAGGATTCTCTCTTTGGTACTGGGCCAAAATCTTTTCTTACATTATCATATGGCCAACCAATAATAATAGAAAAAACCCTAGAAGACCATACTGCGGGTGTTAATTATACATTTGGATTTGGTCGAAGAAATATGTTTCGATTTGATGGAAAAGATATAGATATTGGTTTAGAAATAAATTGGTTTGATTTTAAATCTTCAATAGAAGGACAAGATTTAAAAACAATAAGTTATTTTTTGATAGCACAAATAGATCCCAGATTAGCATGGTCTTGGATTCCTAGTACACTTGAGACAGGCATAAAGGTTGGAGGTGGTTTTGTGTCGCCTGGATATGGTTTTACTTTAGGTGGCTCAACAGTTTTTAATCTTTTACCAACTCCATTGATTATAGGTATAACCACACAGTTTAATTGGGTATCCGGTTCTATTAATGAAGACACAAAAACGCATTGGACAACTGTAGGGTTAATGTTTGGTGTAAATTTTCAAGAT
Source organism: uncultured bacterium (assembly GCA_964586565.1). Classification (GTDB taxonomy): domain Bacteria; phylum Fidelibacterota; class Marinisomatia; order Marinisomatales; family UBA1611; genus NZWG01. The sequence continues at coordinate 2,067 of CAZPIF010000058.1, read as the reverse complement.
AAGATCCCAGAAATTTTTGATATTGACATACCAAATATTTTTGATATTTTTTGATAAAAAAACCCCCATTGCTGGGGGTTTTTTTAGTATTAAAAAGTTAGTTTAGCGCTTATAGACTAACCTTAAAACTCATTCTGATCTGCCTTCCAGATCCATAGAACACTTTTGGTGCACTGTTTGATCCATCATCTTCAAATCCTTGATCTTCTGCATATGTTACATATTCAGTATCAAGTGCATTGAGGACATGCGCACCTAATACAAGATTTGTACCCATCAAATTCATCTTGTAAGAAAGATGAAGGTCCATCATGTTGTATCCGTCCAATTTCGCAACATCTTTGTGAGATGAAATAGCATTTTGAACAGGTAATGCCATTTCAAGTTCACCTGTTTCTTCATCTACACTTGTGTCAACTATTCTATCAGCTGGATCAAACCCTGCATAGAAATTATCATTCATTTGGAAGGTTGCATTAACAGTCAATCCAGGAATTGGAAACAAGTTTAACCCAAACGCCATTTGGGTTTGAGGTTGAAATCCAACTTTCAGCTTGTCTGTAAATAATTCAACACGCTCAGTATTTGTTCTATCGTAGTCCGAGCTAACGTCAGCAACAACATCCTTTCCCCATGCCCAATTTCCAAAAGATAATGCCGCATCAACAGATAAAAGGTCCATGGGTCGTATATCTGCTTCAACTTCAATACCTGAGTGATTGGCGCTTAGTCCACTGATATTGTAGATATCAGGTGCACTGTATCGGGTCAACGCTTTGTCTTCCCAAGTATTATTATAGTAAGTTGTTGTCACATCTAGCATTTCACTTCGAAAAGAGACTCCAACATCCATTGATGATATTGACTCATTTTTTGCACCTGTGTTAGGTGTGTTGCTATAGGATAGGTATGCATTAGAAAACTTAGGAGCTTTTGACATGTTCCCAGCGGCGAGGAAGACATTCAAATTATCATTGATATTAAAATTGAAACCAAGTTTCAAAGCATTACCTGGGAAGATCAATACCTTTGAGTATTCATCGCCTTCGGTCTCATTGTATTGTTCTTGTCTTTGATATCTTGATACGGACTGCGCACCACTTAGTACTGCTGACCAAGAGTCGGTTGAGTATTCTGCCTGTGCCCAGCCACCATACCAGTCATGATATCCTGTATTGTGATAATCAATTAAGCCGCCAACATCACGCATTCTTTCAGTTCCTGTTTCACCTGCTTTTGCATAATGATGTACGTAGTAATCACCACCAAGAAGATTTACCACTTCTCTATAGTGTTCACCAGCGTATGAACGAATATCAACACCTGTTGTGATCTTAAGATTTTCATTAATTGCTCTATTGTACGTTGATAATACACCAGTCCAGTCATGATGATTTACAGATGCCCTAATGATTCGTTTTGAGCGACGCATGTCATCACTATAGGTTGTATCAAAATCAGACCCGCTGGACCACTGTTGGTTATTTGCAATCACTTGAGTCCAATCAATTGTACCGTCGCTCATTTCTGCAGGATTAAAATATTTATAGTCGTCATCTACACCATCATCTCCCATAAAGTAATCACGGGTATTCATTGGACCTGTTCCACCACCTCTACCTTTTGAACCATAAAAGGTTGTTGAGAGACTTGATTGTTCATCTACATTCCATTTCCAGTTCAAACTCCAAACAGGCTTATGGTAGTAATTTGTTCTTGTATTGATAATATATTTATCACCTACTTGTTTGGTATGCATGATTCCGCCAAACAGGACATCATGAGCCCAATCAGTACTTCCTCGATGACCAACGCTATTATCATTAAGGTCGTTATACTCCTGTTCTGTTAGCTCTCCCCAACCACTACCATATCTATGGGGACTTATTCTACGGAAATCATCACTACTGCTATAATCGGATGCAGTAAATGATTTCCAATCTTCTTCAGTATATATTTGATCTTCGTCTCTCTGGCCATGTTGTTGAGGAGCACCTAAGACATTGGCGTCAAATGTGTGCTTACCATTACCAAAGGTTTTATGAGCAGAAAAGTAATATGAGTATG
>CAZPIF010000057.1:0-8496 GCA_964586565.1 uncultured bacterium | reverse complement strand
TTCAATGTATGCATTCTGGCCAGCACCAAGAGGAACTAGGGCATATCTACATGCGGCCTGGACTTTTTCAATATTTGCATCTAATGTAAATGTTATTGGAGAGGACGCATGGACAGTTACTGCTCCTGCGATAACTACAACTGACGCAGATAAAGCTACTGATTATGCTATGATGAATGTTTATCCAAATCCATACTATGCTAATAATAGTCAAGAGCAAAATCGTTTTGATAATTTTGTTACATTCACACATATGCCAAATATGGCAACAGTTCGCATCTTTTCTATTGATGGAACACTAGTTCGCAAATTAGATAAGAATGATACAGAACAGTTCCTAAAGTGGGATCTAAGAAACAGCAGTGATTTACCTGTTGCTTCAGGGCCTTATGTGGCATACATAGAATCTGATGATATGGATGGATCAAAGACGTTAAAATTATATGTTGTGCAACGTAATCAACTTGTGCAATACTATTAATAGTCAAATTTGTTTAGATATTTATTAATATTAATTGAGGATAAAAATATGAAATCACTCATAAAAAATACAATGCCACTTTTAGTTCTTCTTGGCGCATTACATGCTGGGGATGAAGCTAGAATAGGCACTAGCGGAGCAAATCAGCTTTTAGTACCAGTTGGTGCAAGGGGTGTTGCTATGTCAGGTGCAGATCTTGTTTACTCTCATGGAGTAGAGTCTGCTTATTGGAATCCTGCAGGGCTTTCAAGGCTTGAAAACGCAACTGTTTTAGCTAGTCAAATGACAATGTTTGGTGATGTAAGTGTTAACTACTTTGGCGCGGGTTCTAAATTTGGATCTACTGGCGCTGTGAGTTTAACTGTTAAATCAATCGATATGGGTGATATCCCTATCACAACCGTTGAGGCCATGGATGGAACAGGTTCTACATTCACTCCAAACATGACAACAATGGCTTTGACTTATGCTAATGCATTTAGTGACAAAGCAAGGTTTGGTATATCAGTTAAGTCTATTACTGAAAGTATTCCCAGGGCGTCTGCTTCGGCTGTTGCTTTGGATGCTGGTGTTCAGTATGAAAATCTTAATGATATCGAAGGGCTTGGTATCGCACTTGCGCTTAAGAACATAGGTACAGATATGCACTACGAGGGTAGTGGGTTAACTACTATGGCGTCAGAAGATAATTTAGAGGATTTCTATAATGTAGAATCTTCTTATGATAAGCTTCCATCAACTTTTGATATGGCTGTATCATATAAGGTAGCTGGAGCTACTCTAGCGGCTACCTATACAAGTCATAACTTTAGATATGATGACTTAGCTCTTGGTGCTGAATATGAATTAATGAATATGGTTTATTTAAGAGGTGGAATGAGCTTACCACAATTAGAAGATGATTCTTCCCAAAAAGATGAGGTCTTAGGCGGGGTTAATTTTGGCGCCGGTCTCAAGTATGATCTTTTTGGAACTAAATTATTACTAGAGTATACTTATAGATCTCAAAAATATTTTGACGGAAACAGCTTAGTTTCTTTATCTATAGGTTTGTAATAAGTAATTAAAAAAGTTAAAAAAAGGGCATTTTTTAATGCCCTTTTTTTATTTCTCGAATATTCTATTTAACATATTATATAGTTCTGGGTTAGGCATGTTTTGACCAAGGTAGATTTCGTTTTTCCCTTTCTGTAGAATCATTTCCCAATGTAAATGAGATCCTGATTTTGACCCCAATGTACTTTCTCGCATACCAGTATTTCCAGAGTTCCCAATTATAGCACCTTTCTTTATTTTTGCACCGGGTTCAATGTTTTTATTAATATTTGATAGATGGGCATATATAGTGATACATCTAAATCCTTTTACTAAATCAAATCCATGATCAATAAATACCGCTTTTCCAAGTAGCACATTATTAAATATATCAGATGGGGTATTGCCAACCCTTGAGCTAGCTTCTAATAAATTTTCTCTAAAACTTGCTGGAACTTCTTTATAGTGTTTATCTGAGCGAACTATAATTCCATCTGCAACTGTTCTAACTGGCGTGCCCCAATTAGCGAAAAAATCTACTCCTCTGTGTATACCATTTCTATAGTCTCGTGGAGCATTAGGAAGGCGCATTGTGCGTTTTGGAATTTTAACATTCTCACATGGTAATAAAATATTCAGGGAATCAACCCAGGATTTTTTAAATATTTTATCAATATTATTTACTTGATGTTTAATTGGTTCAATTGTTGACAAAATTGATAACGATGAATTTTTGGCTTTTTCATTAGGTGCAGAGTAGATGTAAATATTTATAAACAAAAAAAAGAAATAAATCATTTTATTAGTTCTTTTATTCCTTCTATGCATGCTTCAATAGGCTCTCCTGAAAAGCTTTTTATATTTCTCCCAATCATTATTGTATCTTTATTACTTGAGCCAAGCGAATAAGGTTTATTAAAGTAAACTAAAGATGTTGGTTTGTTTATTAAGTTAATAGTTTCAAGAATTGTATAATTGTATTTTGCCCAGGATGTTGGAATAACTAATACACCACTAGCCCAGTTTCTATTTCTTTGAAGGATATTAATAGCTTGAAACTCTTTATGAGTTTGAAAGATTTTAAAAACTATATCAATATCTTTAAAATGAAGTTTTATAGCTTTGTTAAGTTTGCTTAAGGTTAAGTTTTTTTTATTCTTTGAAGACTTTAAGCCTAGAAGATTCAGGTTTGGTCCTTGTAATATTAAAATTTTCATTGAAGTGGTATTACGTTCCCAATAATATAACCAATGATCATTCCAATAAGAAGGGCGAGAGTCATTATGCGTCCTTTTGCTAATTCCGTGGCATAACCCTTCTTAATCGCAATACCAGAGACTAGGGTGCCTAGAGCATTTAATACCCAGAAGACAGGTATTGATACTACTTTGATAATCATAGGTCCAATTATTGGAATTGCTGCAACAAGCACACCAAATCCTGCAAAAATTTCTGTAAAAACACCAATAATAAAAGCAATAAAAACTATAAACTTTTTATCTATTCCATAAAAAACAGCAAGGGAAATAATTAGTATTATTATTATCCATATTAGTATTTTATTACGATAAAGAAATAATATGGATTTTTTTTTCACAATACTCAGGTTTTAGTTATAGCGGTAGAAAAAGATTTAAACCTTACTAACAATTATTTTATAATATATTTTAAAATAGTACTATATCCATAAAATTCTTTAGACTCTTCTTCGCTAACAATGATTGACAACACACCATCTTCTATTTGAAAGGTCCCATAGGTTGTGTCTAAGTCAACGACAATAGTAAGGTAGAGACCTTCTGAGTACCAAACGCCTGTTCCTATTTTTTCAATTCCTTCATTCATTACATTATATTTTATTGCTCCAGATTCTTCAAAAGATAGAGTTTCTAGATTATTTTCATCATTATATAGAATAGTGATCTCCTCTCTTTCGGCTCTTGTTATTGTCGTCATAGATTCAAATATCCAATCATTGATTAAATTAAAATTTTCATTCTGACCAGAGGTTACAGAAAAAATACTAATCAATAATATTTTTAGTCGATTTTTCATTTTTTTATTACAAGTAATTTTAATTATTTACAATCAAAAATCATTGTTTTTATTTTTATTCACGGAGTCTTGCGTTAACACTTAAAAACCCCATTCCTATTTTTGCTTTAATAATTTTTTTTGGAATTACTCTAGATACCCATAGTTCTCTAACTACATTATTATGAACAATATTGTTCATAAAATAATCCGGGACTTTTATGCTTTGAGAAGAATCATTAATACTAATATCAAATCTGTAGTGATCACATAGAATTGAATCATTTTTATACCAGATATTTATAGAATCGGCAAAAAGAAAGCGTGCACGACCGATCATACCATCATGTTCATAATTATACCACACCCCATCAATTATATTTTTATTCTTTTCTTGTGCCATTGCCAATAAGGTAAATATGTTTTTAGTATTATTCGGGACTTTTATTTTATCTTTTCCATTGTATAAAAAGTAATTATTAGTATCAAGCTCTCCTAAGGCAACTACATTTTTATCCCCTTGCGTTATTCGTTTTTCATAGCTTTTAAGGGTATAGTCCAATGGGTCATACATTGTTAAATAGGAATTATTTGCGGGCCATATGAGATCAAAAACCCCCCTACTTTGGGTTGTATACTTTATACTTCCTGAATCGGATTTTTCTTGGATTATATTAGCTGCATGGATCCCTAATATATTTATATCATATCTTTGGCAATATGTATTGCTCATAATAAAAATAATTAAAATAAATAGTTTTATGGTTTCCAAGAAAACTTCTCTCTTATGCCCAATATTCCAATGATGGGTATATATAATGGTTGGATCAGAGACCAAAGAAGATAGCTTTTTATTTTTAAACGAACATTAAACAACCGTCCTCCTAAAAAAATGACTATTCCGTCAAAAATAAATTTAATAAATACCGGCAATACCCACTCTCCACCAAAAAACAAAGAAAACAAAATAAAACTATTATAAAGAAATATTGTGCTTAAAAACAAAAAAAAATCAGGTAAAGAAGCAAAGTTTTTCTTTGCGTTTGAAGACCACCTCGTTCTTTGGTTAATAAATTCTTTGATAGTTTTCATAGGATTAGTTTTAACAAAAGAATTTGGATCAATGTGTAAATACCCATTTTTTAAATTCGATATGTTTTGCACCAGATACATATCATCTCCTGATATATCATTTTTAACTGGTTCAAACCCATTGATAGAGAAAAAATCTTCCTTGAAAAATCCTAAGTTTTGTCCAGTACCCGACCAAAAGCGACCCCAACCAGCTGCTCCTGCATTAGCGGCTATAATGCTTAAAAAATCAATTTTTTGGTATTGTGTAAAAAATGAATTATTAATATCTGAAATTTGAGAAAAACCAATTGAGATAGAATCTTTATTTATTACACTATATACCATACTTGAAACCCATAATTTATTTAATCTGCAATCTGCATCGGTTAACAAGACAACATCTCCTTTGGCTTCTTGTATACCTAGTGTTAATGCGTTTTTTTTGGGAGTCATTGTTTTTGTTTTTTCTTTAATATGAATAACTTTTATAAAGAGAAAATTATTATTTGATTCGTTCAATATTTCTGCGGTAGAATCATCGGATCTATCATTTATAATAATCACCTCCAGTTTCTCTAGCGGATATTCTTGTTTAATCAGATCATCAATAATATAAGGAAGGCAGTCTTCTTCATTTCGCGCTGCAATTACTATTGACACCATCGGCATTACAATGGAAGATGAAATTGGTAGAATTTTGTGCTTAAATAAACCTGTAATAATAAACAGTAAAATGAATATATAGCTTATTGTTATGCAAATAGATATAATATCTAGCATAGCTCTAAAAAGTCAATAAATAGCCTGCTATTAAAAAATATAGAAAGACCCCTAGAATATCTATGCTTGTTGTAACAAAAGGGCTAGTTGCCACGGCAGGGTCAACATCTAATTTTCTTAAAATTAAGGGGGTAAAGGTTCCCACGGTAACGGCAAGCAGCATTGAGCAACAAATACTCAAACCAACAACTACTCCAAGCATTGGATCTGTGTTTATAAATTTAAAATTAGCAAATAAACCAAGCATAATACCATAAAGTATCCCAAGAAGTATTCCTACTTTTATTTCCTTAACAAGTACACTTAATTCGCTACCAATTTCAATTCTACCGGTAGCCATACCCCTTACAATGATAGTAGAAGATTGTGTTCCTATATTTCCTCCCATTCCAATTATTATTGGTATAAAAGCAGCTAGTGCCACGATGCTTTCCAGCATATACTCATAAGCGCCTATTACAGAAGCCGCAATAATTCCACCCATCCAACTTGCAAATAACCAGGGTAGTCGAACTTTGGCATTTTCCCAGCTTGATTTTAATAATATTTCTCTATCTTTCCCTGCGCCCGCCATTTGTAAAAAGTCTTCAGTAGCCTCTTCTCTAATAACATCTACTACATCATCAACGGTTACAATTCCAATCAACTTATTATCATCGTCGACTACAGGGACTGCTAAATAATTATATTGAGCGACAATCTGGGCCACATCCTCTTGATCGGTCTCTGGTCTTACATAATGAACTTTTTTGACCATTATGTGTTTTAACTTAGTATCAGTTGGGGTGGTTGCAAGTGCCCTTAAGGAGGCAACTCCAACAAGCGAATCATCTTCATTTGTTATGTATAGGTAAAAAACCATTTCAGCATCTTCTTGGTCTTGGAGTGTTTTAAGAGCTTCTCCACACGTAGTATCCTGATAGAGCGTAAAAATATCAGTTTCCATAAGTGAACCAGCAGAATCTTCAGGATAACCCATTATTTCTTCAATCTCTTCTAGTTCTTCTTTTTTTAACAGGTCTGTAACAGATTCAGCTTTAGTTTTTTCTAGTGCGCCCAGTATATAGCTTTGATCATTTGTTGATGCATTTTGAATAAGGTCACGAATTCGTTCTGGTTTTTCGATATTTAATAATTTTTCAATTATTGTTTCGTCTAATTCAATTAAAAACTCTAAAGTATGATCATTATTTTTCATGAGGTCGAAAACTTGATTTTGTTCTTCATCATTAAAGTATCTGAAAACAATTGCGAGGTCAGCAGGATGAGTTTTATTGATTAATTTTTTCAGATTAGTTTGGGCGTGCCTTCTAAGTAATCTTCTAAAAGTATCTCTAAGTATAGTTATTTCGTGCTTAAACATCTCTTTTCGCATAAGGTGATTATTTTATTTTATTAATGTTTTTAAAACCTATTTTAATACAAATTAAACTAGAAATAACAAACCAGGGAGCGACATGTCCGTTCCATATATAAATTGAATATTTTTCAATATCTATCATTGCAAAGGTTAGCGCCATAGCGTTATTGATTCCATGTAAAATTAATGAGGGTAGTACAGATTTTGTTTTCCAGGATAAAAAACCGAGTATAATACCAAGAAAATAAATTTGAATAAACCAATATACATTCATATGGATCGTTGCAAAAACCAATGAAGTTATAAGTATAGCTCTTGTTATATCACCCCAATCTTTTTCAAGTATCTGCTGTAAAAATCCCCGGAAAAGCAATTCTTCACCTAGTGGTGCAATGATTACAATAGCTAAAAAAAGTAAAATAAACTCAAGAATTGTTTCAGGTTGAAGTAAATTGTTTAGGTTTAAAATATAATCCGGTGCTGGCCATATGATTTGGATAATTCTATCTAATTCATCTGATAAAACAACAATTCCAAAAGAAATAAATAGTGTGTTTAAGATTGTATTGGTGTTAACTAGCGTCAGTCGTAATCTTTTTATGATGGATTCATTTTTGGACTTCAAGAAATAGAGAAGGGGGACCAACATAAAGCTTTGGCCAATAACAAAAGATAAAAAATTATAAAATTTTTGTGATGATTCGGGTTTTGTTAATCCAATGGCTATAACCAATGCTCCTGAAAAAAAAGCTGATATAAGCGATAGAAACACTATCCCAAAAGCTGATTTTATACTTAATGAATTTTTCATAGAGTTGATGTGTTCGATACTAAAGTTTTAAAAATTAACATAGCTAATTCAATATAAGAAAAACTCATTTGTCCAATTGTTGCTTATTTAGTTTTATCTTGTCGCAATATATAGGGCTACTGATGCAGCAGTTGAAACATTTAGAGATTCACCATTTCCTATTTTTTTAATACTTACATGATAATTTATTAGTTTTTTCCTTTTTGATGATAGGCCGTGGGCTTCATTACTAAAAACAAGCACAAATTTTTTTGGGAAATTGAATTTGTCAATATTTTCACCATTTGGTGATGAAGATAGAATTGTATGTGTCTTTTTGAATTCATCGAGCTCAATATTTTGATATATTTTTAGATTAAACTGAGAACCCATTGCTGATCTAATCGACTTTGGGTTATAAATATCAACTGAATCAGGAGATATTGCTATATGTTTTAAACCAAACCATGATGCTGAACGCAAGATGGTTCCTAAATTCCCTGGATTATTTATATTGTCTAAGTAGATCCATTTATCGGGTTTAGTATCTATTGCTTTCACCTTTGGAATATTGCACATTGCACAAATTCCTGAAGGTGTAACAGTATTGGAGATTTTTTTTAAGTCATTGTCTGAAATTATATCAATATATGAATCGTCGATGCTTTTTAAAACTATCCAATCACGGTTTTTAATAAAAAACTTCTTAGTGCAATACACATTTTCTAAACTTTGATTATTTTGGAAAGCAGTTTTTACCATTCTCTTGCCTTCAACAAGAAATTTATTATGCAGTTTTCTATATTTTGCAAGTTTTAGAGATTGTAATATTTTTAATGTTTTAATATTCATTTGATTAATTATTACTATTATATATTATTGGTAACCAGTTATTAAAATATTTCAATCTTTGCAGACCCAAAAATACACCGGTAATTTTAT
>CAZPIF010000056.1:0-8538 GCA_964586565.1 uncultured bacterium | reverse complement strand
GCAGATAAGTGGTAGAAATGAAATAATTGATTTTGAAGACTGGGTAAAACTTGACTTAAAATATATTGATCAATGGTCTCTAAAACTTGATTTACTAATTATCTTAAAAACAATTCCACATATTTTTAAAGGATCAGGACAATAATTTTGTTTTTATTTAAAAAAAATATTTACATCAGTTTGTTCTTAACAAGTATATACTATTGTAAAGCCGAGCCTTTAGTACTTAAACCAATATTCTCTACGCAATTTTTCTCTTCAGGCTCAATACACAATACTGAAAATTATAATAATACCACAATCACTGATATTGAGGTTCAAGCATTAAAAAATCACAATCAATGGTCCATTCTTGGCAGTTTTAAATTCACCACTGCATCAAATTTTGATTTGATCTCAACTTATACAAATCCAGATTTAAATTTTGAGCATAGTAGAAAATATATTAAATCTGAAAATACATGGTATGAGTCTTCATCTCTTCTAATTAAAAACGAAAGAAATGAATCTTTTACATCATTTTTTGGAAAAAGTAACCTACATTGGAGTAATGGAGAATCAAGTCTCATTCTCGGAAATAGTTGTCCATCATTCCCTCTTATAGGATTTGATTGGAAAATAACTAATAAAATAAATTTAAGTTATTTTATTGCATCCTTATCAAGCCAAATAGAGGATACGACTAATAATATTTATAATGGTTTTGATAGCAGAAAATTATATATCCCAAGATCAGTAGCTGGCCATAAATTTGATTATATTTTTTCAGACCAATTAAAATTTTCAGCCATGGAAATTGTAATATTTGGAAATAGAAAAATAGATGAAAATTATTTATTTCCATTTATTCCATTTTGGTCAATGCAACATTATATAGGTGACATTGACAATGTCCAAATGTGTGGTGAAATAATATGGAATAATAAATCAAATAATTTGAGTTTTCATTCATCTATATTTATTGATGAATGGCGACCAGAGTGGACATTCAAAAAGCAAAACAGAAATTGGTTTGGGTATTCTCTTGGTATAGAAAAAATGGAGATTTTATCTTCAACTGATAATTTTAAATTTGAATATATATGGACAGATCATCGCATTTATAGGCATAAATTTCCAATTAATTCTTCTTATACTTATGACTACCCAATAGGATTTTGGGCAGGTCCACATTCTGAATATCTTTTTGCACGATATTTTTCAAATTTTAGTAATGATATGGGATTTATCTTTTCTTTATCTATGCTAAAGCGTGGAAAACTCACACAAGAAATGATTGAAAATCAATACAATAATATCCTTGAACAAAAACCTAGATATAGTGGAGCGAATGAAAAGAAAATATTAATATCAGTAAATTGTTTTAAATATTATTTTAATAAAAAAATCAAAGCTAAAATCGGTACAGAATGGATAAATTGGGTAAATGCTGGTTTTGATCCTTACGTTTCAAATATTAAAGGTAACAACTTAAATAAATTTTCAGTCAATCTTAGTTTAATTGCTATGACTAATCTTATTTTTAATTAGCTCACATAAATAATTCCCATATTCATTTTTATATCTTTTTGCGAGTTTTTCTAATTTTTCTAGTTGAATAAAACCTTGGTCATACGCTATTTCTTCTAGACATGCTACCTTTAATCCTTGACGATCTTCAATCGTTTTTATAAAGTTAGATGCATTAATCATTGCCTCTTTTGTACCTGTATCTAGCCATGCATACCCTCTTCCCATTAATTCAACAAATAACCTATTTTGATTTAAAAACTCCTGATTCACTGTACTAATTTCTAATTCACCTCTAGCAGAGGGTTTGATGCTTTTTGCAATACTAATAATATCATTTGGATAAAAATATAAACCTACTACAGCATAATTTGATTTAGGAGTTTCAGGTTTTTCATCTATGCTATTTACTTTACCTGTTCTATCAAAACTCACCACTCCATACTGGTTAGGATTTTTAACATTATAACCAAAAATTACGGCATCGTTATTTGATAATACATTATTTTTGCTATTGACTACTAAATTAGATAAACCGTCTCCATAAAAAATATTATCTCCTAGAACCAAACATACTGAATCATTACCAATAAATTTTTCTCCTATAATAAATGCTTGAGCTAGTCCATCTGGAGATGATTGGACCTCATAAGAGATATTAATACCTAGATCTCCACCATTACCAAATAATTCTATAAATCTAGGTGTGTCTTTAGGTGTCGAAATAATTAATATATCTCTGATACCAGCTAACATTAATGTTGATAAGGGATAATAAATCATTGGTTTATCATAAATAGGAAGTAATTGTTTTGAAACCACAGATGTAATTGGGTACAATCGAGTACCACTTCCCCCTGCTAAAATTATTCCTTTCATTCTTTTATTAATCCTAATCTTTCTTGCTGATAATTATTATTCATGATATCCTGCCACCATTTAGTATTATTAATATACCAATTAATTGTTTTTTTTATCCCACTTTCAAAAGATTCTTTTGGTGCCCATCCTAATTCACTTCTAATCTTATTAGCATCAATGGCATACCTAAAATCATGACCTGGACGATCCTTAACAAATGTAATTAAATCAGAATGCAATGATCCATTATTTCTTGGAAGAATATTATCAAGTTGATTACAAATATTAATCACAGTATCAATATTTTTCATCTCTTGATTACCTCCAATATTATATGTTGTACCAATAATGCCATGACTCAGAACAGTCCAAATAGCATTACAATGGTCATCAACATACAACCAATCTCTAATATTATCTCCCTTACCATAAACTGGTAAAGACTTATTACCTATTGCATTAATAATAGTTAAAGGTATTAATTTTTCAGGAAATTGGTATGGTCCATAATTATTTGAACAATTGGTTATCATAATTGGTAAACCATATGTTCTATTCCAGGCACGTACTAGATGATCAGCACCTGCTTTTGAAGCAGAATATGGTGAACTTGGATCATATGGACTTGATTCATTAAACTTCCCATTGTTTTCAATAGATCCATACACCTCATCTGTAGAGATATGGAGAAATTTAAAATTTTTATTTTTTGATTTTAAATAATGTTTTCTTGAGACCTCAAGTAAGTTGAATGTCCCTATGATGTTAGTTTGAATAAATTTTCTAGCACTATCAATAGATCGGTCTACATGACTTTCAGCAGCAAAATGAATCACAAAATCAAAATTATATTTGCTAAACAATAATTCAAGACTCTTCTTATTGCATATATCTCCCTTTATCATAGCATATCGACTTGATGAAATATCAGCAAGATTAAGTAGGTTACCTGAATAAGTGAGCTTATCAAAATTAACAATATTGATTGACGAATCTTTTTCAAGAGTTAAACGAATAAAGTTTGATCCAATAAATCCACATCCTCCTGTCACAAGTATCGTCTGCATATTAAAATTTAGGTAAAAATTTTTGGTTTTTTAGTAATGGTAGAGTTTCATCTCTTTTAGATAGGATAGGATCTTTATTTTTCCAGTTGATCCCAATTTCATTATCATCCCATTTTATCCCATATTCATCATCAGGGTCATAAGTGTTAGTACATTTATAGATCACAATTGAATTATTTGATAAAACTAAATAACCATGAGCAAAACCAGGTGGTATATAAAACATTTTTCTATTCTCAGCAGTTAATTTTACAAGTTGATATTGGCTAAATGTGGGTGATCCTATTCGAATATCAACCGCAACATCTATTATACTACCCATAATCACACGCACGAGCTTCCCTTGTGGTTTCTTTAATTGATAATGTAAACCCCTGAGGACTCCTTGCTTCGACTGTACTTCATTATCTTGAACAAAAGTTTCAGTTATTCCATTTTCATTAAATATATTTGATTGGAATGCTTCAAGAAAATAACCTCTAGAGTCTGACCAAATTTTAGGTTCAATTATTTTAACTTTATCTATATTGGTATTAAAAAATTTCATCTAAAGATTGCTACGACCAAAATTTTCATACTTAAAATTATATTTTTTTAATTTTTCAATATTAAAAATATTTCTTGCATCTAATATTACTGGTGATTTTAACAATGAGCTTAACAACTCCAAGTTTATTGATCGAAATTCATTCCACTCGGTCATTACAATAACACCATCGGAATTTTTACAAGCTTCTTGCCAATTAGAAAAATATTCAACCTCAGGATGTAATTTTTTCATAGGATTGTTTGATATAGGATCATAAGCCCTAATATAACCACCTTCATTATTGATACTTTTAATTAAGTTAATCGCAGGAGATTCTCTAACATCATCAGTATTTGGCTTGAATGCAAGTCCAAGAATAGTAATAAATTTTCCTTGGAAGTTACCACCGACTAAAGCCCTCATTTTTTCTACCATTCTTTTTTTTTGAAATTCATTTGCCTTGATTGCAGCTTCTACAGTATTCATGAACAATCCACTTTGTCTTGATAATTTTGCAAAAGCTTTAATGTCTTTTGGGAAACATGATCCACCAAAACCTGGTCCAGGATGTAGAAATTTGGGACTAATTCTTCCATCTTTACCCATTGCTTGAGCAACTTGGTGAATATCTGCTCCAAGCTCATCACATAAATTTGCGACTTCATTGATGTAACTTATTTTTAAAGCAAGAAATGAATTAGCTGCATATTTTATCATTTCTGCAGTAGTAACACTTGTGTGAATTATAGGTTTTTGATTTATATATAGTGGCTCATAAACATCTCGCATAGCAGAAAAAGCGGAATTATTATTTGTACCAATAACAACTCTATCCGGCCATAGAAAGTCTTTAACAGCTGACCCTTCTCTCAAAAATTCAGGGTTGGATACATAATCAAATTCGATATTATTCTTATTACCTTTTTTTATTAGACTAATGATCCAATCCCCAGTACCAACAGGTACAGTACTTTTTGTACATATAATTTTGTATGAATTAATATGTTGACCAATAATTTTTGCAACACTTTCAACAGATGATAAATCTGCTGATCCATCATTTGATTGTGGAGTCCCAACGGCAATAAATATTATTTCAGAGTGCTGTATGGCATGAACTATATCCGTTGAGAAATTTAGTCTACCTGCTTTTACATTTTTTTGAACAAGTTCATCAAGGCTTGGTTCATAAATTGGAGTTTTACCTTGATTTAACATTTCTATTGTATCTCTAGAAATATCAACACATGTAACCGAATGACCAAAGTCTGAGATCCCGGCACCACTAACTAAACCAACATAGCCAGTACCTATTATTGTTATTTTCCTCATAAAACCAAACCTTTTTTAAAAGTATTTATTTCTAAAATTGTCCGATATACTATATCATTCCATATTTTTTTCTTAAAACCCACTCAATTGTAAGGATTAATAATATGAAAAAGTATAACCACCAACTTTCATGTAAAATTAACTCAGAGGATATAATCTTTTTCTTAGTTTTTTTATTTACATCATTAAGCAATAAGTGACGGTTATCCCAATCATAATAAGCTCCATCTGTAACTTCAGATAATTTTAATAATGGGTCCTTATTTAAAAATACATTGTTTAACTCTATTTTACTTTCTTGAACAATTACGTTGCCCTTGCTAACAATTAGTGCTTGATCCCCATATATAATTTCAATATCGTAATCTATTCTCCCTGCTTTTGATGCCCAAAATTTACCTTCAAATAAACCTGTAATTTTGTCAAATATCAATGGCTTTGTATTAATTTTTTTATCCTTATGATAAACATGAATATATCCATCTCTTACATTTTCGAGTTTACTTACTGGTTTACCACTTATAATTATTTGCTCTCCCTGCTGATAGGAATTTTTTGCTGATCTAAAATAAAAATCTTTTCCATTACCAGTTCTCATTAACCAAGAAAATAAAGATTTTAAAATTTGATCAGTTAAGTACTTATTTTCATTCATTTGAGTCTTATAGAAAAGTTGGTTTAAATCAGGAGATGACCATACCATATATCTTAATGGTGATTTTTCAGCTATTGTAATTAAAGGTATACTAACCTCAGTTATCATAAATTCTGCAAGTACAAAAGAATTAGCAGAAGAGTCAATTTCAAGATTAACAAACAATGGTGGATAATCATTTTTATTTTTATTAATAAATTTAGAATCTTTGAATGGGAAAAATTCATCCCAATTGTTTGTAAAATTCCAATTAAAGTTTCCACCAAGTTCGATTAGTGGTTCTTTTAAATTTAAATCCATAAGAGTTAAATATGAATCTAGAACCTCAAGATTAGTATCATTGCCTATAAAGATTGCAAAACTTGATTTTTGTGATAATAATTTTTTTGCAAAAATTCTTAAAAAAGACTTCCACTCTTTTGCATTATCATTTATTGGTTGATTATCAAAAAGAATCAAGTCATACTTTGTATCCCAAAAATTTTTCAAAGATTGAGAATATTTTTCATTTTGGTAATAAAAATGATCAATTTCAAATTTTTCATTACTTGAAAGTATGTTTTTAATAATTAAGGTATTAAAACTTGGTGCACCAGTGATAAATGCCACCTTGTATTGATCTTTCAGCACTTGAATGGGTATTACTTGCTTGTTGTTAAGAATATTAACCTCATCAGGAAGCGCATTAACTCTGGCAATATAATTGATTTCTCCTGTTTGTTCAGGATTAATCATAAATCTAACTTTATTAGAACTTCCCTGACCTTCTATCTTTATAACTTTTGAACCTAACAATTTTTTGTTGGAATATAAAGTTACGTTTAATTTTTTATCTATATTTCCATAGGATATAATTCTTACTTCTATCTCAGCATTTTCTCCTTTGATAATAAAAGGAGGAGCATCTATCGATTGAATTGAGATATCAACCAAAGGATCATCATTTCCTATTCCTACTACATGTATTGGTTTTATTAAATTTAAATCCGTTGTTATGATTTCAGAACCCTGGTTTATTTGTCCATCTGTAAAAACTATAGAGCCAGCCAATGAGTTACCATTGTCATTTGATCTCATATGATGAATAATTTGACCAATATTGGTTGAGACATCTTGAAATTTTCTATCTCCATCAGACCAATTAGTATCTATATCAGTTCCAAATCCAAAAGTATTAAATAGAACATTCTTTTTATTTAATTGACTTGTTATTTCATCTATTCCAGAAGAAAGCGATGCAACTGAATGATTCGAATGGTTAGACATACTTGATGATCTATCAATATAAATATTCCAACTCAAATCGATATTATTAGTTTTACTAATATTTACTCTTGGATCAAAAAATAGCAAAATTAAGACACTGATACAAACAGCTCGTATTAAAATAATTACCTTAATGTCTTTATATATTAATCTATTGTAATAAGAGCTAAATAGTGTACCAATTGAGAGAATAATTATAATCCAAATCAAATTATTTGGATCAGAAAAGGTAATCTTCAAGATTATTCCAACTTTTGATTTGGTATAGCACTAAAATTAATTGGGGATAATCGTTTATTTTTCAATTTTAATTCACCTAGATAACTAATCATTGCAGCATTATCAGTACAGAACGCTAAATCAGGGTATATAATATTTTTTCCAGGAAGTGTATTATTTAAACCATTCCTTAAACATTTATTAGCAGCTACACCACCAGCTATAACACAAGTCTCATTATTAGTATATAAAAGTGCTCTTCTTACTTTTTCAATTAGTGTATCAATTATCGCTTGCTGATAGCTTGGAATAACATCATTTATACAAGTTTCAGAAGTTTCTTCAAAGTCATCCATGAAATAAAGTAAAGATGTTTTTAGGCCGCTAAAACTAAATTCTAAACTATCTTTTGATAACAGACTTCGTGGGAAAAGAACTTTACTGGGGTTTCCATTTTCTGCTAGTTTTTCTATTTCAGGGCCACCTGGATATCCTAAACCTAAAATACGTGCACCTTTATCAAACGCTTCACCCGCTGCATCATCTCTTGTTTCACCAAGAAGTCTATATTTTTCCATACCATTAATTAACCAAAGTTGAGTATGTCCTCCTGAAACTAGTAAACATACAAAAGGATATTTTAATTGCTTAGCTGCTAGAAAATTCGCAAAAATATGTCCTTCCAAATGATTTATAGGTACTACTGGAATTTGTAGTCCAATACCTAAACCTTTTGCAAAACTAATTCCAGTCAGAAGAGTACCAGCTAACCCTGGGCCTTGTGTGACAGCTATAGCATCTAATTGAGACAAGTTTATTTTAGATTGATTTAAAGCCTCATTTACAACATTATTTAATAATAATTCATGTTCTCGTGAAGCAATTTCAGGCACCACTCCTCCAAATTTGGAGTGTATGATTTGGCGACTAACGACACTAGATAATATCTCCCCATCATTACATATTGAGGCTGCAGTTTCATCGCATGAAGTTTCAATGCCCAGAATGGTCATTCTAGTTCCCTTGCAACTGCAATTTCCAGATTTTTAGGAGATAGATCTTTCCAATCTAATATATCTCTAGGTAAGATAACATTAGGC
>CAZPIF010000055.1:0-8557 GCA_964586565.1 uncultured bacterium | reverse complement strand
TTTGGATTAAATGGATTAGGATAATTTTGATACAATTTAATCTGTGACGGTAATAATTCTACTTTATCATTGCTTAGTGTAACACATTCACTATTCGCCTGCCCAGGTGTAGGCTGTGTATAACAGCCAACTCCATTTGCATCAAAACTTTGTGACAATGAAATCCCATCAGACTCTTCTGATGATAGTAAGGTCACCATTGATGTATTGCCCTCTGGATCAGACAACCAAACTTCATCTCCTCCTCCTCCGAGGCCAGAACTGAAACAACCATCTGTGTCCTCGTAACATAACCAGTAACCTCCGGCTAATAACGTAACATCTCCAAAAGTAAGATCATCAAACTCATCTGAATCATCAAGCCTAAATCCTAGTAGGGAACAATCAGTATCTCCCGAGTTAAATATCTCAATGTAGTCTTCTGGATTACCAGAGTTGTGAGCTTCGCTAACATAGACTGTACCTAGTTCACATGGATCAGAGTCTCCAAGTGTGATACACTCACCATTTGCCTGACCAGGGGTAGGCTGCGTATAACAACCTGAACCATTTGCATCAAAGCTCTGCGATAAAGCAACCCCATCAGATTCTGCAGATTGTAGTAAGGTTACCATTGCTGTATTCCCATCTGGATCAGATAACCAAATTTCATCACCACCTCCTCCGAGGCCAGAGCTGAAACAACCCTCAGCATCTTCATAGCACAACCAATAGCCTCCAGCTGATAATGTAATGTCTCCAAAAGTTAAATCTTCAAATTCATTAGAATCATCAAGCTTAAATCCTTCAAGAGAGCATTCGTTTTCTCCAGAATTAAAAATTTCAATCCAGTCTTCTGGATCTCCAACATTATGACCTTCACTAACATAGACAGTGCCTAATTCGCACGGATCAATGGTGGGAGTTACAAGACCTAAAATAGTCTCCTCTAAATTATTTGGTATGCCACTTGTTATATTTTGGTGTAAAGCCACTTCACCATTCATATCTACAATGAATAGATCTCTCTGTGAGGCTCCCCAATCATTCCATGTAGCAAATGGAGATGGATCTGCACAAACTGATGCGTCATTATTATCAGTCCAAGCACTGGCATAATTTATTTGAGAAGATTTTCCTATCCCGATTAATTGCACAGGGAGACCTTGAGATTTTAGGTCATTATAAAGTTGATTTAGTTGCCCGAACCGAGCAGTACAAGTCCCTCATGTATAATGCCCAAAGTAATGTAAAGTAACCTTTCCTTGGAAAAAAGACGTCCCGACATCACTTCCATAGTGAGATGAGGATGGATTAATATCTTCTAATGAGTAAGTATAATCTCCGAACAAACAGGAGATAAATAGTAATAAAGAGATTTTTTTCATCTTAAAATTTATATACAAATCCCATTATTTTGGAAACATGAAAATAATCATAAGTTTATAGATTAGGATAATATGATTACAATAATACAAATTCCAATATATACAGCTATTCCCATAGTTGAGCTCCGCACTTTTTAGGACCAAGCTTATTGATTTTATTGTTTAAAAATGGTGATACATAACACATAATGTGATATATATCACATTTATATAAATTCGTCAGCTTTAACTAATTACAGAATAGAATAATTAAATTTTACTTTATTAGAATCATCTTTTTTGAAGAATAATATTCTTCAGTTTCAATAGAATATATATACATTCCTGAAGGAACAGCCTTACCAAATTGATTTGTTCCATCCCAATATAAACTCCAATAGCCTGGAGGTTTGTTTTGATCAAATAAGGTAATAACCTTTCTCCCTCTCATATCATAAATAGTTATTTTGACCTCTGAAGAAATAGGAAGATCATAATTAATCATGGTTCTAGGATTAAATGGATTAGGATAATTTTGATGTAAATTAAATGCTTTTGGTAGACCGTCAGACTTCTGACTATCTAATTCTCCATATTGAATCAATATTTTATACCTTGGTTCACCAATCAATGGATAAGTATCAACAGCAGTGTTATTTGTGGATGAAAATTCTCCAACACTCTCAGTAACTAACTCAAATTGATTTATATTAAGATTATCTAGTTCATCACCAGTAACATTATCAAAAATGCTGAAAGTAATATGATCAGGTAAATCACTTTTATCGCAAGTTAGAATTACTTGTCCCTCATGCGTGGTAAAATCTCCATTTTGGTCAAGACCAAGAGATAATACTGACAAGGGTACCGCAACCGTACCAGTATGATTGAATGGCAAATGATTGATCTTTAAAGGAAAAACACCTTGGACAGTCATTGCTGCAATTCTTGGTGAGGCTTCAAGAGGTAATAATTTGTCAGCGTCTGAAATATCTCTATCAATACGACCTCCTTCTCCAAAAGTCAGATATATATTATCAAATAGTTCTCCCGATAGAGCCCTCAAACTTAAACTGCCTTTGTTTTCTGAATCTGCGATCCGGCCAAGGAATGACGCAGCGCTTGTAGCAATATCATTAACCTGGATAGTAAAACTTCCAGTTCCTCCACTTGCCTGAACCCAAAAACCCTGAAAAGGAGGGATTAAACCTCCAGTAAGGTCTCCAGAGGTACCATTATATGTTTTCCAGTCTGATGTCGCATCATCCCAGATTGAGGTGGAGGATGAAAGATTCGTCTTTGAAATATCATCCCAATCAATGGTTTTCGTATATGGATTACCGGCTAAATAATAACTATTTTGAGGT
Source organism: uncultured bacterium (assembly GCA_964586565.1). Lineage (GTDB taxonomy): Bacteria > Fidelibacterota > Marinisomatia > Marinisomatales > UBA1611 > NZWG01. The sequence goes on along the minus strand of CAZPIF010000055.1, from coordinate 5,844 downwards.
ATACTACTAATTGTTACACTCGAATTGTTATGGGCACCAGATACATAAAGATCTACTGGTAGATCACTGTCATTATCATTATCAATATCATCAAATGTGTAGACCAAGAATCCCTGACCAGCTGTTAAAGATTGCGAAGAAATATTTGATACAGCAGTCCAGCTCTGACTTGCCAGGTCTAGTGTCCATACATTGGCATTGCCACTGGTCACATCGCCTCCTGTCATACCCTGAATCCATAATTCATCAAGTAGATCATTTAGTATAGTACCCGATACAGGACTGCTCATCATCCTAAATCCTGAATTACCACTAATAGCTGCGCCGTGAATTGGAACCCAACTGCTGCCAAATGTGGAGCTAACATTCCAATCATGACCCGCGGTCCAATCTGAATTACCATCCTCATAGGCACCAATATCTGCAGCGCTTCCATTATTGGTATATTGATTTGTAATCCCAGATACGGTAGTACCAGCATCAATAAGTGGCGAACTATTAGCTGGAGAAAAATCATTATTTGACGTGTCAGTCAGTATACTATTCAGTGTCACAGATTCATTATAACCATTCCAATTGTTACTGTACGTTCCAAAATCAATTGCGACATTATTCGTTCGATGGTTTGCGATCTTATCTGCTGCATTATTACGAACAATAGTCGAGGAATGATCTCCACTATTAATCTGTAAAACAATAATATCATTCTTACTACCAGAATTCAGAACCGTATTATTATAAATTTTATGGTTGTTACCTTTCACCATTATTCCACCGCTCTCACAGTTCCAAGCGACATTGTGATTCATTGTACCATTTGTACCATCTGCAGTACCACTATGGTCAAAACGAGCCCCATATTTTTCCGTATCATGCAACCAATTATAACGACAGATAGCGCCATCCTGCTCAGCCTCTGTAAATTGTATCATAGAGCCATCGCTCTGCAGATGACCTGTATCGTACAAGTTGTTGTACTCAACGAGACCAGAGTTTCCGATTTTAACTGTCGCAGATGCTCCGGTTTTATGTATCGTATTTTTTCTGAATACGTTGTTACTGCCATTCATACGAATGGTTAGCATAATACTACTATTGTCTGCCACAGAATAGTCTATCTTGTTAAAATAACAATTATCTACAGTATCAGTTCCTCCCCACATTTCAAGGGCAGTACCGTCAGTATTTCTGAATGCAGAGTTGCGTATAGAACACCCAGTACTGCTCGAAGCAAACTTAGTCATCTCTGGCTCAGTATCGACAGTTCGGAGCATACGTTTGGAACAACTTGGATACCTAAAATTACATCCGTACACCAAGCATTTTGTTGCTCCCTCAAAATAAACTGTGGTTGCAAAAAATTCTAAACCCTTAATCTGTATGTATTCAGAACCAGTGATAGAAAAAGCATAGGATTGCACCTTACCTCTGAAATTTAACCTATTTGGGTTTATATTATTTTCGGTATAATAATAAAGAGAGTCATCAGAAGTATCATACCACCACTCCCCCGCCTGATCCAAAAATTCATAACGTCCCTCTAAATAGTAATAATGATGTTTTGTTTTCCAGTTGGGTATTGTGGCATAGGTAAAGGTATTACCTGAATGACTGGCAACTAATCTTGACCATGTTCTAAAAGAGCCTATATTTAAAATAGCGATAGCCTGCTTCCCAGACTCATCAAGATCAAAACCTGTGGCATTCAGATCAATGGTTGTGCCTGCAGAGTTAGTATATGGGTCATCGATTATAGTCCCATTTGAGTAGGCACTCTCATCATCATCAATGGTTCCTTTTGCCCAATAATTATCATTATCCCAAACAGTATCATCGCTAAACTTGGCATTTGGCCATCGGGCCATGACCTGTTCATCCCAATCTAAAAATAACTGCCATATATCTGCAGATAACTTTGTTCTCCAAATATTACTAGAACCAATCTGTACCCATGTAGAGGTTATAGGGGTAGTCCCATCAATTATGACTCTCTCATTATTATAATTTGTAAAAACAATCGCAGAGCCTGAAGACCCATCGAGATTGTTTATAGTAATTGTCTCATGGTATCTACCTTGCCGTATATAGCATTTGTCATCTGCTGACATAACACTAGCTGCTTTGCCTATTGTCTTAAATGGAGTAGCTAATGATGTACCATTATTATTCGTATCATGTCCATAAGAGGTAGCGACATAGTAGTTGGTCGCAAATATAGGCATACTAAATTGAATCAAAAAAAGAAGATGATACTTCCACATTTTTTTTATTTAATATATAAGAGAGTTGTTTTTTATTTTATAAAAAAATTATAGGTATTTCAAACTATAGACCGCTTAGCATAATCATTATGATCAATTATTCTTCTTTTTCATTTTTGATCTAAACTCCCGTCTTAATGACTTGAGGCGATCTCTGTATGATTTTTTCAAGGTTTTCTTTTCTTGTTTATGCCTAGACTTAAGTTCTGTCAATTCTGAATCATATTCTTTCTTGAGTTTATCTATCTCTAGTTGGAGATCAGGATTTTTTACTTTTATATTTAAAAAATTAGATTCTTTATCTTTAGTTTTAACTTTTTCCTGTGCTTGAACAGAGACAGCAAGTACAGCAACTATCATAATTGATTTAAAATTCATAATGATTCCATCCTGTTTATATTTTAATCTACCAACCATACCTAAAATAAAAAACCAGTGAAAATAAAAAAGCCCCGCTTAAGCGAGGCTTTTTTGATCTTTGTTTCTACTACTTTAGTAAAAGCATTTTCTTAGTTACCCTATATTCTCCAGCCTGAATCGTATAAAAATACATTCCTGCAGAAACTGGATCACCAAGACTATTCGTTGCATTCCAAGTAATAGAGTGATATCCAGCATTCATACGCGATTGAACTAGTCTACTTACCGATCTTCCCATTATATCATATATAGTAATATCTACCATTGATTCTTCAGGAATACCGTAATCTATTTCTGTAGTAGGATTGAATGGATTAGGATAATTTTGCTTTACCGTAAATTCATTTGGTATTAGTTCATTATCCAGCCCTAGAGCAGCATTTTGGATAACAAAATTCATATCCTCAACTGCTGACTGTTCATTGATACGATACCCAACATTGACCTCAGTACTTTGATCAGTGAACTCAGGGTTAACATAAAAACGAATCGTTCCGAATACGCCTTCCTGTCCATCAGGAGTAGACCCCATACCAGCTATTTTCATGCTACCTAGCTCAAGGTTCTCTTCTATAGTGAAGTGCTCTATTAAATCAGACCAGACCAACTCCTCTAAGGTAAATACATCATGATCATAGTCTAACTCCATTTCAAAAGAAAGTAGATTGTCTCCATTAATAAGTTGAATTGGGACCTCAAGAAGCTCACCAGGCACTAGACCTATTTCATCGAAATAGAAATTGCCTCTTCCTGTCATTGCATCCATATTTGACACAGGCAAGAAGTCGATTATATTCACGACATATTGAGCAATAGCAGATGCATCCAATGCAGATATGGTATTATCCTGTGTTACATCAGCAACCATCAGCTGTGACTCATCTAACTCTTCTATACCAACTAGATATTTTAGTATCATGGAAGCATCATAACCGGATATATCGCCATTCTGACTAACGTCTCCCCAGTCAAGTTCATTAAACTCAACACCTCCATTCATTATATCTATGTGTCCCTCAAGTTCATCCATCTGTACATGTTCTATCATAACAGGAACGAAATCAGTTTCTATATTATTGAAAACCTGAAATTTTAAATGAAAGAGTGTGCCACTGCCCGATATCTCGTTGGCTCCATAAGTAAGAGTTAATAGAAGATCATCCTCTGAGTTTACGGCAGTGGACCATTCAGCATCTCCTGCCATAGTACCTTCTATTCCAAGATCTACAAATTCCATTTGATTATGGAAACCTGAAAAACTAATCTCAACAGAGGAGACAGACTCACTCATAAGGTCCACAAAAACAGGGACAAGTACTTCACTATTATAAACACCTTGTACAGTGCCCACTTCAACCGCAGCTATTGATGAAGGTTCGACAGGCGCTCCATCATCGTTCCATGTTGCACCATGAACGTTACCATGGTAGCCATTAGGGCTGCGATCATGTGCCATGTCACCTTCACCCTCATTAAACTTCCAATAACCCACCAAGTGTTCCACATCAGGATCTAGGGAAGTTTGTTGCATTGATTCAACATCCGAGTCTGATAACTCTTTTGACCAGATAGAAAATTCATCTATTAATCCATGAAAACCATACTGGTTATCACCCTGGTCACCAATCCAATACCATGCCCCAGATTGATCAAAAATTCTATATTCATCATTACCTGACATACCATTGGTAACTTCATTTACGAGTGAACCATTGACATATAGTTTTGATCTGTTCATGCCATACACAACTGTCACCTGCACCCATGTATCCTCTAAAGCTGTTTCATGACCATTCAAATCATAAGTTAAATGAGGCGCATTGTAACCAGGGTTGCCTTCGACCCAGGTCTCCAATACTCCACCATTATCTATTTTCATTCTAAGAGCATCAGAAATATTTGCGCCGGAATACACGCCCCAATCGTATAGGAACTGATGCCCTCCAAAGTCTTGTTTTTTGAAATACAGATTAATACTAACACCATTATTAGAGGTTAAAACATCGTTGTTGCTGTTTATTTCTACATAATCACTAGAGCCATCAAATTGAAGGGAAAAATTCTCCTCAAATGGTGGAGGTGGTGGTGTTCCCCCTACAATCTCTAACATATATCTCCTATAGTCTTGGCCATCATCTATTGGTGTATCATTCCAGTCTCCATTAGGGGTTGCCATTTCTATCGCTTCGCCTGAAGTTGGATTCTGTGAAAAATTTGTATAGACAAGTGGCTCATTTGTAACCCAGTGATAAATACCATCTCCATCCAAATCATCTAAACCCAACCATAAATGATTTGAACCACCACCGTATGCCATGAGTGCATCTATTACAAAATCATTTTCTTCCTGAGAAGTGATAGTTACTAAATGACCACCATTTTGCTGACAAAGTTCTAGACCATTTAGATAGTTTCCACCTTGATCAGAAATGTAATATCTATGCCCATTATGTTCGCCAGCAAATGTAAAGCCATCAATTGTATCATCAGGTGGATCCATATTAGGCACGTTGTCGCTCCACTCTGCACCAATAATATCGCCATGATTATTATTGCCGCTGACATCTGTTAAAGTCCATCCCTCTCCTTGATTAAAAGTCCAATAGGCAACTGGTCCTTCTGACCATATTATTGGTTGAATATTCATATGTTGTTGAATTTGTTCAATCGATAATGCAGAATTCCAAATAGATATATCATCAAGCAATCCATGGAACAAATGCTGATACCCATCCCTATAAACACCTATTTTGGTCCATTCTAATGAACTTTCTGGTTCAATAAATGAACCATCATTAATACCATTTATATAAAAATCAAGAACATCCCCAGAACGAACAACTGCAAAATGATACCATGTTAAACTTTCCAAGTTCGTTGAACCCATATGATTAGCACCAGAAGGAGAATTATATCCTAACTTATTTTGATCTAATCTTAAAAAATCATTTGAGCTTGATGCCAGGATAGCATTTGCATTATTGGCAGTTTCGTAATTCAACCAACCCATCAGAGAAAAGTCATTTGAAATCGATACATTAATATCTACATAATCACCTACTCCATCAAAACTAAGAGAATGGTTCTCCTCGAATGGTGGTGGATCCATTGCAGGCACATCATCGCTCCACTCAGCACCATAAATAATACCATGATTATTATT
>CAZPIF010000054.1:0-8781 GCA_964586565.1 uncultured bacterium | reverse complement strand
CTAATATCTAGTACAAGGAGTATGTCGATTACACTAACTGAAGTCTCTTTGAGGTTATTTACAAGCCTTGGTCTTGCAATAGCAAGGATTATAAAAATTAAAATTATAAATTGTATACTTAAAATTATAAAATGCTTCTTTTTCCCCTTTCTTTTTACACTTGAAGAAAAAAATTTGCTTGATGAAATACGTATAGTCCCTTCATTTTTTCTTCCGATACTTTTATACCATATTATGAGAATAGGAATAAGAAGTAATAATATCAGATATAGTGGTTCAGCAAAATTCATACTATTTCAAGATATGTGAATTAAAGTCCAAATATATACTATAACTATTAAGTGGTATAATAGTTTCTAAAAAGAATTACATAAACCTTATAATAGGTAGTGGTTCACTCTTCTTCTTTTACGCCTTTTACTGGTCTAGATTTATCTTTGGAATCCATTATGTCCTGTTTTCCAGTTTCAACTGCATCCTTAAATTCATTTATTCCTTTACCTAAGCCTCTTGCAAGTTCTGGAAGTCGCTTTGCTCCAAAAATAAGGAGTATTGCTAGGAATATTATTATAAGCTCACCAGTACCCAAATTAAACATGGCTAAGTTTACATTGATATCATTCATGAATACTCCAAGTTTTTATCTAAAATATCGTAAAATATAATAGGATGTAGCTAAACCTATAACACTGGTAAAATTAAAATCCACAGATAATCCAAATTTAAAAACAATTATATTCAAATCAACCACAACCACTCCAAGATCATTTCCAAAACTACTGCCAATATCAAAAGTGAGGCTTGTTAAAAAAAAATCTTTCACCACCCCTTCAGGCAATATCCATCCAAGCAAATTACCTATAACTCCGCCAATAATTGCCCCTGAAAAAAGGCCTAATACAATTAATGAAATATCTCGGTTACGCATGATTTAGTGGTCCAAATTAGATTTGTAACTATTTTTCGATGATTTTAAAAGCCAATTAATAATATTCCAGCCTATAAAAAGAAGAGAAACTGGAAATAAAAAAAGACCTTTAAAACATATAATACCTATAACTGAGATAATAAATATTAATAACAAAATTGAGTTTTTACTTCCAGATTTAAACGAAAGTAGAGGGAATTTAGCAAAATGAATAGGACTCACCATTAGAATACTTACAATAGTTACAAGCATCAATGCAGTCCTGGGATCACCAAAGTCTCCATCAACTTGATGATTAAAAAATAAATATGAGAATAAAGTAATTGCAGCTATAGGAGTCGTTAAACCCTCTGAGTAATTATTTTTCCCTACTATCTCTTTTGAAATATTATACTTTGCCAATCTAATTGTTCCAAACATAATGGGCAAAAATGATATCAATAAACCAAGTAATGGATTTAATCCATCTACATAAAGCGAATAAACAAGTACTGAGGGCACAACACAAAATGAAATCGTATCTGCCATAGAATCAAATTCCATACCAAATCTTGATTCGATACCAAGTAAGCGAGCCAATTTACCATCAAAGACGTCTAACATTCCCGCAATCAACACTGCAACACCTGCATTTAAAGGTTCACCATTTGTTATTAACGCAATGGCTAAAAACCCAAGAAGCATATTGGTTAATGTTATAATATTAGGAATAAAATGTTTAGGATTTCTTTTCATTTTTTAATAAAAACTATGATTTAAATGTACCAATTATTGTTTTGTTTCCAATTACTTTTTGATTTAATGCTATTTTTAATTGGACACTTACAGGTAAAATAAGATCAATTCTTGAACCAAAACGCATAAAACCTAAACGATCACCTATATCCATAGTTTCTTTTTTCTTAGCATAGCATATTATCCGTCTAGCTAATAACCCAGCGATTTGGATAACTTTTATCATTCCAATTTCAGTCATTATACTGATTGAATTCCGCTCATTTAAATCACAGGCCTTATGATTAAAAGCCATTAAAAATTCCCCTTTTGTGTATTCTACATCTTTAAATACACCTTTCATTGGCATTCTATTTACATGGACATTAAAAACATTCAAAAAGATTGATACAATTCTGCACTTTCCTAATTCATCATCATCTATTATTTCTAATCTAATAATCTTACCATCTGCAGGCGAAACAATAAAATTATTTCCTTCTGGTAAAACTCTTTTAGGATCTCTAAAAAAGTTTATACAAAATAATAAAACTAATCCAACTGAGATTGACAACAATAATGAAATATCATAAATAAGTTGTATCAAAAAACATAATATTGTGATAAATATTAATGGATAAACAAATATTTTTCCTTCCTTAGCAACTAGCATAATCAATACAATTAAGTAAGTTTCTCAAGTCTCATTTTTATGCTTTTATATTTTTTATTTCTAAAAATTTTCAATTTTACTTGATCACCAGCTCTAATATCATTCTCGTAAAGTACCCTTCTAATATCGCTAGGTTTATTTACATCTATACCATTGAATGTTAGGATTATATCTCCTCTTTTGAGACCGGCTTTATCTGCTGGACTTGATTTTGACACATCAAGAATTACAACCCCCTTTACAAATGGTGCATCAAGGTATTTTGCAACCATTTGATTTAATGGTTGGACATGAAGACCCGTATATGATCTTCGATCAACTTGTCCTGTAAGTCTTAATTCTTTAACAATTCTTTTTGCATTATTGATTGGGATTGCAAAACCAATACCTACTGAACTTCTACTAATATCAGAATCTCTATAGATAAAAGTATTTATGCCAATTAATTCGCCTATTGAATTAACTAGCGGTCCTCCTGAATTTCCAGGATTAATTGCTGCATCGGTCTGGATCATATCTTGAAAAACTTTTCCGGATTTTTGCATACCAAAATCCATATTTGTTGCGCTAATTATTCCTATGCTTGCTGATGGTTTATTACTATAAGAAAAAAGTTCAAATGGATTTCCTAAAGCTATTACCCATTCCCCTATAATCAAGTCATCTGAATCACCAAGATCAGCGTATGGAAAATCTGAGCCATTTAATTTTAATAATGCTAAATCTGATGTAGGATCAGAACCAATAATTTCAGAAACATATTCATCTCCACCAGATAGTGTAACAGTAACTTTGTCTGCATTCTCGATAACATGGTAATTGGTAATTAAAAACCCATCAGGGCTTATTATAACGCCACTACCAGAAGTCTTCATAGGATATATTTCCCTAGGAAACATATAACCAAAGAATGGGTCAAAATTAATTGAGTTTAAATGCTGTTCTACATTTATACTCGCCACAGCTGGACCAACCTTGTCTATTGCTCTTGTTATGGCTGTATATCTAGACGAAGCTAGGTCATCTGAAATCAAAACAGAAAACAGATTAAAAAATAAAAAAAGAGTATAGGGTATTAAATTTTTAAACATAATCTATTTTTTCTAAAATTAACCCTTGTGGCGGTGCCTTAAATATTTTTACATTTTTTCTGGGATTTTTTAATAAGGAAAGAAATTCATGCTCCTTAAACCGACCATTATAAACTGCAACCATCGTACCAACTAAGTAACGTATCATATGATGCAAGAACCTATTGGCACTTATTTTAAATATAATCATATTATCTTCAAAAGACCACCTACTATGAAATATTTCGCAGACAGTATCAATTAATTCTGAACGGTATTTACAGAATGATAAAAAATCGTGAGTTCCAATTAATTGTTCTGAAAGATTATTTAGACAGTCTATATTAAGTTTAGGTAATTCCCAAGATTGATTCCTATATAATATTGAATTTCCAGTATAGCACTGGTATCTGTAATATCTTTTCAAAGCTGAATATCTAGCGTGAAAATTTTTTTCTACTTTTTCTATTGCAATTATTCTACAATCATCAGGTATATTAGCATTGAGTGCATTCTTCATATCCTTTACATTCAATCTTGTAGCTAGATTAATATGAGCGACTTGACCCCATGCATGTACGCCAGAATCTGTTCTACCAGAACCATATAAATTTAATTTATCATTATTTCTAAAAACTTTCCTTATGCCTGTTTCAAGGACACCCTGTATTGTGATGACATTAGGTTGTAATTGCCATCCATAGTATTTGGAACCATCATATTGAATAATAATCTTATACCTAGACATAATGATGAATCCCAAATATTATTAAAAATACAAAAATGCATAAAAATCCATTTTCTGGATTAAATGATAAAAATGGATATGTACTTCTTCTTGCATTACTACCAAATCCTCTTATCAACATATTCTCAACTATTTTTTCTGAATTAAATAAATTAAGGATTATAAAATCAGGTAAATAGTTGGAATATTTAATTATTTTTTCCATCTGATTTGTTGTAGTAGAAATAGATAATGCTTTTTGGGATTTCTGAGTAAAATACCATTTTTGTTGCATGAGAGGGAAAAAACGATAGGTTAATTCCAAGAATACAATCAACCTATCAACCCACTTTATATTTAAACCAAAAGTATACCAGAGACTTCTTACTGCTGTTAACAAATTAATAGATTGATACTCAACAATATATAAAATCATTACACTTGTCATTAAAATCAAACGTATTGTCGCAAGAAAAATATCAAAAATGATTATGCTGATTGATCTTTCAGATACAATTAAGGATATAAAAAAGAATATCAAGCTCCCAAAAAGGAAAAAAAGCAAATATGGTTTGATTTTATTTTTAAAAGTAGAAATTAAAGACCTTTTAATATAAAAAATAGCTAACAAGATAATAAAGTGGACAAAGAGAACCTGTATATCTCTACTTAAAATTATTGATATAGAAAAAAGTAGATAAATGTAAATACGAGTTATGGGATTTATTGATGTATTAAAAAACAATATTTAATTCAACTCCATTCATATTGGGAGAGGTCATTGGTTTAAAAGATATTTGTTCAATTTTATTTATTCTAAGTAAATAAAGAGCATCAATCGATGAAAGGATATGATTGAGTACAATCGCACCTATTACATAACCTCCCGATTTAAATAAAATATCACTTTTAATTCTCCTGTTCTCAAAGTTTTCCATCCTATCCAAAGATTCCCACTCCCACTGACTTTTTTCAGTATATATCTCATCAAAATTTCTCCATCTTAAGTGCTCTGCATTATGTTCTTCAATATCAATATAATTCCCAATATCAACCCAATATTTATGATTTTTCCCTTTCACATTAACACCCGCATATTTAGCAGCATAAGACTCATATTCGTTTTTTGAATGGTAAGCATATGTGTATGTACCAACACAGATTGTCCATAGTGATATTTCAATATTTGAAAAAAATCTAGCCCTGGTATTATTTTTCATTGCTCTCTCACCCCATCCTGGCACTAAAGCAGATTTAATAAATGGGTTGAGCTCATAATCTTGAGCATTTATTAAAAGAATTAGTGAAGTAATTATTATTAGTATTTTTTTATACATGTGATCACGGGACCAATAAATAAAAAGATTATGAATGAGCAAACTGCAAATAAATCTCCAAAATGAGAATAAAAGCTACTTGATTTGTTATATGGAATTTGATGACTAAAAACAGTTTTTTGATCTAAGACTATTTTTCTGACTACCCTTCCAGAAGGTAATATTACACCTGAAATACCAGTATTCCCTGATCTTGCAATCGGTACTCTATTTTCAATTGCTCTAAGGATAGCATTATTGAAATGTTGGTAAGGCCCCTGTGAATTCCCTAACCAACCGTCATTTGCCTGGATCATTAGTAAATTTGCACCTTTTTTAGTAAATCTTCTTGCATAACGTGGTAAACTTGATTCATAGCATATTAATCCAGAAAAACTTAAATCTTTGAATTTGAATATCTTATAATCTTCTCCAGCCTTAAAAACACCTCTATCTATATTAATATTTAAATTAACTAATGGGTGTAAAAAACTTGGTACTAAATCATACTCTGCAAACGGAACAAGATGTATCTTATCGTAGATTTCAAAATCTTTCTTTGGTTGAAAATATATTGTACTATTATAGAATTTTTTATTTTTATTAGAATCAAAACGTCTATCAACTGTTCCAATCAAAATAGGTATCATTGAACTATCAACTCTACTCTGTAATTGCTTTTTAACAGTATTATTAATTCTTATATATGTTGGAAGAGCTGTTTCTGGAAATAAAATTAAATCAGGATTTAATTTAATGGCTTCAGTGTATAACGAATCCATAAAATTATATAGTTCAATTCTATCATTTTTATTCCATTTTTCATTCGGGTCGATATTTGGCTGAATAATGGCTATATTTACTGAATCAAAATAATCTTCTAATTCATAAATTTTCATTTTTAACCAACCTGAACAAAAAAATAATATCAATACAAAAATTATATAAAATAATCTTTTCCTTTCTATTTTATTTACAAAAAATTGATAATAAAGTATTACATTGATAATTATAACCCATGATGTGATAATATATGTTCCTGCATAATCTATATGCTGTAATAATGGAAGTATATTTATCTGAGTTAATGCTAGGTTCCCCCAACTAAAACCTAAGGGGCCAAAACTTCTTATCCATTCTAAAGAAACAATTAAAAAAGGAAGCATATAATAAATCAACTTTGTTTTATTGTAAAAGCCTACTACAGCTCCAGCAATTCCCCAAAAAATTGATAAATAAGCCACCGCTGCCAGTAATGAAAATAGAACGACATAAAATGGCGCTCCTGAATTTGTAGCAATCCAATAGTTTGATATTAAATTATATGTAACACCAAAGATATATCCTGTAATTAAGTTTTTTTTTGGATTATTATTTATCCAAGAATGGAAAAGGGGTATAAAACCAAAGTATGCTATAATACCTAAATAAGGAGCATGGTAAGATACACCAACTAATAACCCCGATAATACTCCAAGATTCAAATCCCTAGTTTTATAAAATAAGAATCTCATTGTAATTTATTTGAATCTAAAAATTGTTGTAAAAAAATTGCAGCAGCTGTAGAGTCAATTAAATCTTTATTGTGACCGGTTTTAATGTTTTGCGCTATAAGAGCCTTTTGAGCACTAAATGAAGAAAATCTCTCATCTTGAAAATATATAGGCAAGTTTAAGTTTTCAATAGTCTTAGCAAATAGTTTGACTACTTTAGTCTGTTTTGTATCTTTACCTTTTAATCCAATTGGGAGTCCTATAACAAGACAATCAATATTTCTTTCCAATATTATATCTTCCAGTTTATCTTTCAGAAATTTTTTATCTTTATATGAAATAGTACAAAATGGAGATGCAATGATTTTATTTGGATCTGATAATGCAAGCCCAACTCGGCTTTCACCATAATCAACACCCAACACTCTTCCCATTATTTAAATAGGCTTTCTCATATGGGCCTTAATTAATTTACCAGGCTTGAATCTTGTTTTTTTATGTGCAGGAACATAGATCTCTTCGTTTGTCTTTGGATTTCTTGCTCTAGGTTTAGCCTTCGTTGGCTTAGATTCAAAAACCCCAAAATTTCGAACTTCAATCCGAACATAAGGATGGTCATCAATTAAAATTTCTTTTATAATATCAAAAAATTCATCTACTATTTTCATAGATGATCTAACGCTTTTATTTTGACGATTCGCAAATTCTTCTGCAATATTTTTTTTTGTATATGTTTTTATTTTCATTAGCGACCTTCTCTATCCACAGAAACAATATTTTTTAGTTTAGTCATTTTCCTTATTAAACGATTTAGTTGGCGATTATTGTTAACTTGTACAATAAATCGTGCTTCTGCAAGTCTATCAATGACTTTTATATCTACACTAGCAATATTTATGTTTTGCTTTGAAATGCATTCAGAGATATCCTTAAGCCATCCTTTATAATCTTCACCTACAACTTTCAAAAGTACATTAAAAAATTCAGAAGATTTTATATTCCAATTAACTGGAATAATTCTATCAGATTCATTATTTAAAAGAGGGAGGCTTTTACATGAACTCCTATGTACTGTGACTCCACGACCCCTTGTTACAAAACCAATTAAATCATCTCCAGGAATTGGGCTACAACATTTACCAAAATTTATAAGTAGATTATCAATCCCATCTAATTCTATCCCTCTTGCTTTTCTATCATTAAACCCAAAAATATTTTTGGATTTAATATCTTCCTCTTTATCATATTCTTCTTGCGGATGAATCTTTTTTATCATACTTCTTACAGTAATTTCACCAGAACCAATCGCAACTAAGAGAGAATCAGCATCAGAGAATCCGAAACGTTTATGGCTCTCACGAAAAAAATTAATTTCATTTTTTAACTTCAGTCTTCTCAAAGTCTTTGTTAATAATTCTTCACCTAATTTGATACTTTCATCATAATGTATTTTCTTTAAAAAGCGATTAACTTCATTACGAGCTTTAGTCGTAACGATAAACTTTTGCCATCCATAGCTTGGCATCTGTTTTTTCCCAGTGATTATTTCAACCATATCTCCATTTTTTAATTTAGTATTTAAAGGAGATACCATATGATTGATTTTTGCTCCCATACAGTGCATTCCAATTTGTGTATGTACTTGAAATGCAAAATCTACTGGAGTGGATTTAACCGGCAATTGAATTAAATCACCAGCAGGAGTGAACACAAAGATTTCCTCATTATAAAGGTCAATTTTTAATAAATCCATAAATTCTTTTGGATTAGTCGATTCATTTTGAAGAATTTCTAATAGATCTCTTAACCATTTGACATTCTTATCTATACCAAAAGGTTTACTATTTTTATACTTCCAAT
>CAZPIF010000053.1:0-8926 GCA_964586565.1 uncultured bacterium | reverse complement strand
TTTAACTTTTTCGAAATAACTTTATTTGGATCAACACCTACCAAAAACTTGTAGTTCTGAGATTTAATATAAGATTTTACTTTTCCAATTGATCTGGGTGAATCAGTATTAATCATCAATACTTTAAATCCTTCATTTTGATATTCTTGGTGATATTGATTTAAGTATTTCATTAGTTTTTTGCAAGGGACACACCAGGTTGCCCAAAAATCTATAAGTAATGGACCATCTTTATAAAGTTCATTAAGTGAAATATTAGAACCATCAATAAGTTTTATTTTCAGATTAGGAGTTTTCCTTAATGCTTCTTGGCTGTCAGAGAAAATAAAATTGATTGAAAATACCAATAGAAATATGTTTTTATATCTATTGAACATTGCTAGATAAATATGTTAATTAAATATTCCCTAGTTTAATCATTTGTACAAGTGAGATAACATCTAGTAGGTTAACATAATTATCACCATTTATATTCAAAGCAAGTTCTTGACATTGATATGAATCACTTCCTGAAACATAATCAACAAGCGTTAGAACATCAAAAATATCAATGACAGGTAACATGTCATCTCCTGTAGAAGTATCGCCATTTGTATTTCCTGCAATATAGACCTTATTATTACAGGGGTCACAAGAATCACCTATGTTATCTTCATCTTTATCTTCTTGATCAGGATTATATTCATTTACACAGTTATCAACAATATTTAAGATACCGTCATCATCGATATCAGGATTCATATCATTGATATTTATTTCGTTTGCTTGATATACTTGTTTTGTAGAAGAATTCTGGATTACAGCAACTATTTTAATACTGTCAGAATTCCAATTTGGATCTAAATCAAAAGTACCAGAGAAAGTCTGGGATTCCCCTGATGAATTTATAGTTATATTTTCAGGTGTCATCCAACTTCTTGCTACATTTCTAGCATTATGCCAGGGGCCATTATCAGACTGCGATGCTCCAGACCAGTATGACATGATATTATCTTCAACAATAAATGTCTCTAATTTCATAAATGAATTACTCATATCTGAATCCATAGTTACTGTTATATCATAAGTAACATTATTTTCTACATAACCATTAATCTCTATTTCGTAGGCTGTATCATCAGCAGCCATATTATTATATATGCTAGTTAATCCATTAATCATAGCACTCCAATTACCATCTGGATAACCACCAGTTGTAGGTTCAATCCCATTCCATTGGGTGTGTGGAATCCCTCCAACTGAATAAAGTGCTGCTCTTGTGGAATATTCAGGCAAATCAAAATCTGAACCACCAGGAGTATAACCCGGACTATGCCACTCAATACTAACTAAAGTCTCTGGGTATAAGTCTAACATTTCTGAGATAGCGAAACTCGCTGAAGGACAATATGGTCAGTTTAGACCTGTGAAATCCTCAACAAAAACCCTCTGGGATGATCGTGATGCGATTTCTAAAGCAATTTCCATCTCTTTCATGGCTATATCTATGGAATTAAGCTCTTGACTAAAAGGGAATGCAATTAGGCTTATAAGTGCTATTTTCTTCATCGTTTTATTAAAATCATATCATCAATATATGAATAAACTAAATATTATTTACCACTAAACTATAAAATAGGATCTAAAAATTGTCTTAGCTTATTCTCATTAACGAATTTCAAGCTGACATTACTTAACGACTCCATTTCTTTTACTGGAATAATAAACTCATAGACCGCTTGTATATCCACTGTTTCCATAGCAACCTGAATAGACCATCCACCAACAGAAAAATCTATCAAGGGTGAGAATTGATGCTGGGGAACATACAATACTTTATTACTATTTCTTCCATGCCAATATTCTTCTGGAGTATCAGCCACTACAATAAGAGTATTACGATTATTATCAAATATTCTAAGGACTGGAACATTTCTATATGAGCCAGATCTTATTGCTTCAACATGACGTGTAGGGAAATTAAATTTTGTTCTATCAAAGTAAAATACCGTTAGTGATCCATTTTGTTCTAAACCTGTATATGGTAGTCCAGTAAGCATATCCTTTAAAATTTTATCTTTTAATTTGTATATAACAGGAAAGCGAACAGTCATATATAATTCATCATCTTGATGATATTCGAATTCAGGTCGCTGTAATTCAACATCATATGGATTTGTTAGTAGTTGGTCTAGTACAGATGATAATAGCTGAGTATTTCCATCATTTTCCGGGTTCTCATCCATTTTCCTGTCTACATCAAAATCCATAGACCATTCCCCTGATTGAAATCTAGATATTTCTTTCTTTTTTCTCTCTTTTTTTCGTGCTTTAGCTCCTAGCAAGAATTCCATTGAGGCTTCTAATTCAGCAATTTGCTGATCAAGTTTTGATGCTACTTTTTTTGATTGAACCGATACAGGATGGCGCTCTTTTAGTACGGGCTTATCAGAATATTTGGGATATGGATTAATTGCTACTTTTGGAGCCTTTGGTAAAAATGGTTTAATCATTTGATTTAAAGAAGAACCTACTGCTTTATTTAATGCAGGAATCTGTGTATAAACCTCTGTTAATTGCGTTTTTGCTAGTTCTTCCCAATTTGCAACATCAACTACTTGTATAGTTACATGTACTTTATCTAATTGTCGATTGTATTTACCTAGAACTAAAAGGTTACGCGAACCACGAGGCTGGTTTAACATAAGAGATCTATCATTCATTATTACTTCCAAATCTTCTTTATCTTTTACTCTGACCCCGTAAACGTTTTTTATTTCTTCACGAGCCATATCAGATAATCCAGAAGCGATCCATTCAACCGCAGGATCATTTTGAATATTGTCAAAAGGTAGAAGATAAATATATGCAGCAGGCTCCTTTCCATAAATGGAGGAAAAAAGTAATAAAAACGTCAATATGTTGTATTTCCAGTTAAATACTTTCATGAACCCAAATTAGCCTTAATCATTGATTTAATCTAGAGCAATTTCATTTTAGATTTAATTTCTATTTTGTTTTAAGATTCTTGCCCATGAATCCCTAAGAGTTACAACACGAATAAAAACATTACCATTATTCTTAGAGTTTTTCTTATCTCTCTTAAAATAGCCTAATCTTTCAAACTGATAGGTCTTGTTACCAGGATTAATAAGAGACGGCTCTAACTTTGCAGATTTAATGACCTTAAATGAATTAGGATTTAAAGCATCTAAAAAGTTACCACTCTCTTCAGGATTTTCTCTGTTGAAAAGACGATCATAAATATGAATTTCACTATCAATAGAATGATCAATACTAACCCAGTGTATTGTCCCTTTTACTTTCCTTCCATCAGGAGCATTTCCACCACGGGTTTCTGGGTCATATGTACAATGGATTTCAATTAGATTACCATCATCATCTCTTACCACATCATTACATGTAATAAAATATGCATATCTTAGTCTCACCTCCCTTCCAGGACCTAATCGAAAGAATTTTTTTGGAGGGTTTTCCATAAAGTCACTTTTTTCAATGTATATTTCTCTAGAGAACGGGATATTTCTCTTTCCTGCATCCGGATTTCCTGGATTGTTTACTGCTTCTAAATTTTCTGTTTTATCTTTCGGATAATTTGTTATAACAACCTTTAAAGGGTCAAGTACTCCAAGGACTCGAGGAGCTTTTTTATTTAGTTCTAATCTAAGTGAGTTTTCTAGACGAACAACATCAATAATTGAATCTCTTTTAGTCACACCAACTTCATTCGCAAAATTCCGAATTGCACCTGGAGTATAGCCTCTTCTTCTTAGGCCTGAAATAGTGGGCATCCTTGGATCGTCCCGTCCATCAACATAACCATCATCTACCAATTGTTTTAGTTTCCTCTTACTTACTACGGTAAAATTCATATTAAGCCGAGCAAATTCGATCTGCTGAGGGTGATAGATATTTAATTGCTCTAGATACCAATTATATAATGGACGATGATCTTCAAATTCTAGTGTACATATAGAATGGGTAATCATTTCAACTGAATCCTCAATCCCATGAGCCCAATCATACATAGGGTATATGCACCATTTATCACCTGTTCTGTGATGACTCGCATGTAATATCCTATAGATTACTGGATCTCTCATATTAAGGTTAGGGTGAGACATATCTATCTTTGCACGCAGTGTTTTTTCGCCATCTATAAATTTTCCTTCTCGCATTTGATTAAATAAATCTAGATTTTCATTAACACTACGATTTCGGTGAGGACTTTCTTCGCCTTTTTCAGTAAGAGTACCTCTACAACTTTTTATCTCTTGGATTGTTTGATCACATACATATGCTTTTCCATTTTTTATTAACCTAATTGCGTAATCAAACATTTGATCGAAATAATCAGATGCATAGAATAAACGCTGTTGCCAGTCAAACCCTAGCCACTTTACATCTTCTATTATTGAATGGACAAATTCTTCTTCTTCTTTTAATGGATTAGTATCATCAAATCTCAGGTTACATAGACCATTATATTCATCAGCAAGGCCAAAATTGAGACAAATGGATTTTGCATGACCTATGTGAAGATAACCATTTGGTTCAGGCGGAAATCTAGTATGCACTCGGTTATCCCATTTTCCAGAGTCATTATCTAGATCAATTATTTTTTGAATAAAATTCTTCTTATTTGAAAAATTTTCATTCATTTCTGAAAATTCCTGATAGCATATTTTAATCGCTTAACAGATGTTTTATTACCTACTAATTCAATTATTTGAAAAAGTGAAGGACCCTTAGTATCACCACTAAGTGCTAGTCGCAATGGTCTCATAACCTTACCAAATCCTAGTTCATTATTTTTCATATAGGTATTGAATATATCCTCTAATTGCTCTGCATTAAGTTCATTGTCACCATCTAATAACCCAATAACATCATACATTATGTCGGTTGTATTATGTTGCCAAATTTTATCAATATCTTGATCACTAAATATTGATGGATCTTCAAAAAAGTACTTTGAATGTTCCATGAGATGCAGAAGAGTATTAGAACGAGACTTAATAAGCTCGATTACTTTTAAACAATAAAACTCGTCCTTAATAATTCCCCAACTACTTTTTAATATCCTTATATTTTTTAGTATTGTATTATTATCCTGCCTGGAAATGTGCTGTGAACTTATCCAGTTTAATTTTTTAATATCAAATATTGCACTTTTTTTCTGTACTCTAAAGAGATCAAAATTTTCAATTAGCTGCTCAATATCCATTATCTCTTCCTGTGTTCCTGGATTCCATCCTAAAAAAGCTAAATAATTAATTAATGCTCCTGACTGATAACCATACTTTTTGTAGGATAAAAGACTTGCTGCGCCATGTCGTTTGCTTAATCTTTTTCTATCTTCACCTAGTATCATCGGCAAATGTGCAAATTGCGGTACCTTCCATCCTAGGGCCAGATATATTAGGATTTGTTTTGAAGTATTTGGTATATGATCTTCACCGCGAATAACATGAGTGATATTCATAGCACCATCATCAATTACATTTGTAAAATTATAAACAGGATTACCATCTGAGCGCACAATAATAAAATCATCTATTTCTTGATTAGAGACACTAATATCACCATATATAGCGTCTTTGAAATTTACGTTACCAGATTTAGGTGTCTTTAATCTAATAGTATACGGATTCCCTTCTTCTAGTTGCTTTTTTATTTCATCAACACTTTTATTTCTCCATAACCCATTATAATTAAAATATTTTTTTTCTTTACGAATCTTTTCCAGCTCATCCTTTGAAGCAAAACAGCGATATGCTCTACCAGTTTCAAGTAATAACTTTATATGTTTTTTATAGTTGTCGCCACGTTTTGATTGGAAGACAACTTCTTCATCCCAATGAAGACCCAGCCAACTAAGTGAACTTAACATTGCCTTAGTATAGTCATTTTCTGATCTTTCAATATCTGTATCTTCAATCCTAAGTAAAAATTGGCCGCCTTTATTTTTCGCAAACAAAAAGTTATACAAAGCAGTTCTAGCAAATCCTAAGTGAGGTTCTCCTGTTGGACTTGGTGCGAATCTGACACGTGGCTTCATGATAATAAATATTTTTATTGTTTACAGTACAGAGGAAGTTACTTTTGACCATAAAAGAATAAAACCTCTTAAAATATACTTACAATTATTTATGTATAATTATACTGAGCAAAAAATGTGGTTAAAACTCCTACTATATCAATAAGAGTATAAGCTTTTGCTAAAGCGTAAATGATAACCGTTATCTCTGGAATACATAAGAATTAAATTTATTTCTGGATATAAACTAGTCACCAATAAAAAAGTGCCTACATATTAATTGTATATCTTATAAAAACTAATATGTGAGTTATTGTCGTAGCTATTTATTCTTTTTTAATAATTAATATGTAAAAATAATAAAAGTATTAAAAATAATCTTTAAAAATTTGAATGAAATAAGCTTTGCCAAACAATCAAGAAATAAAACTTATAGAAGATTTGCATAATAAAATTATTAATTATCTATTAGAACCTGATAAAAAATTAAATAGTATTAATCAAATCAATAAAAAACCTAGTCTGATAAATTATCTTGAAATAGAAAAACCCATTGATCTTGATAATATCAATAATCTTATAGACAAATATTTAGATTCAGCCATTCGTACTAATAGTACAAACTTTTATAACCAATTATTCTCTGGATTTTCTACTATGGGATATATTGGTGAATTAATTGCTACCGTTACAAATAGCTCAATGTACACTTATGAAATGAGTCCAAATGCGACAGTAATTGAAAAAAGCCTAATAAAAAAAATGTCCGAATTAGTAGGATACATAGATGGCTTTGGAACATTTGTTAATGGTGGGAGTAATGGTAATCTTATAGCAATGCTATTAGCAAGGTCTAAAATATACCCAGAGTCAAAATCTGATGGCTTATTTAATCAAAAACGTTTAGTAGCATTTGTTTCCAAGGAATCTCACTATTCATTTATAAAAGCAGGTATTCAAATAGGGATTGGTATTAATCAAGTAAAAATGGTTCCATGCGATGAAATGGGCCATATGAACCCTAATTCTCTAAAATCAATGATAAATAAGACAATTAAAAATGGACACCGCCCATTTTTTGTCGGCGCAACAGCCGGAACTACAGTTAGAGGAGCTTTTGACCCTATAGAGCAAATATCAGATATTTGTAATGAATTCAATATTTGGTTGCATATTGACGGTTCTTGGGGTGGTCCCGTTTTATTTTCAAAAAAGTATAACTACCTAATTAAAGGTTCTGAAAGATCAGATTCATTCACTTGGTGCTGCCATAAAATGATGGGCATTCCGCTAGTATGTACAGCTATAATCTTAAAAGACAAAGATGTATTGAAAAATATTAATGAAATTGAAAATACAGATTACTTATTTCATAATAATAATGATCAATTTGACCTTGGTAGGCATTCGTTACAATGCGGTAGGAAAGTTGACTCGCTTAAGTTATTCCTTGCCTGGAAATATTTTGGGGATATTGGATTTGAAAAAAAAATAAATCATTTATTTAAATTAGCTAAATACGCTGAGAAGAAAGTGAATCAGTCAACAATTTTGAAATTAATATCTCCTATTGAATCATTAAATATTTGTTTTCAACCACAACCAAAACAATTATCAAAGAATGAATGGAATAATTTCACGATTTCTTGTAGAAATGAATTAATTAGCAATAGTGAGGTGATGGTCAACTATGCCTATATTGGCAAGATTTGTTGTATCCGACTCATCACTGTCAATTTTAACCAAAAAGAAAATGATATAGACAATTTTTTTAATTTATTTGAGGAAACCACAAATAAACTTCTTAAGAATAATATCAAATGAAAAGTGATTACGACTCAAATGGTAAATCAGTTTATTTTTTATTTATTAATGGGCCACATCATGTTCATCATCTTATAATACCTGCACTAACATTTGCATCTATTCAAAATCAATTTAAAACTGTATTGGTGTCTGGATCAGCAATTAATACTAAAATAATTAAAGAAACAAAAAAATCCTATCCATATGCAAAGTTTGAACTAATTGAAATATCTCCTCCTTTACGATATAAATTTAGATGGTACAAAAAAACAAAATTATACCCACCACCATATCACGCATTTAAAAAAATTGCATATATCTTACGAAAATCATTAGCTATTGTATCAACTTCACATCTTATACCTCAACTAGCAAAAAAATATAGAATCAAAAGACCAATTATCTTTTATTTATATCATGGTGTTGGTACAAGAGCCTATAGCTTTGAACAATCACAAGGCAGCTTTGATTATTTACTTATTCCTGGACAATATTACATGGACAGACTAATAAATGAAGGGATCTGTAGAGAGGAGCAATTAACAATCGTTGGACATCCTAAATTTGATTGGTTAAATAATAAAAAGATAAATTCTGTCAGATTATTTAATAATAATAATCCAACTTTTTATTACAACCCACATTGGGAGTTAAAACTTTCATCGTTTATTAAGTGGCAGAGCATCATTATCAATTTTTTTAAAAAAAATAATAAATTCAATCTCATTTTTGCTCCTCACCCTCTAATTATGCATAATTCTATCAATAGAGGTTATAGTCTACATAATCATAATGCTGAAAATATCATCACAGATTATGATAGTGAGAAACTACTAGATGGTACATATCTTAAAAATTCAGATGTTTACATTGGAGATGTCAGTAGTATGATTATATATTGGATTAGGATTAAGGAAAGACCATGTATCTTTATTAATGCACATAATATTAATTGGAAAGAAAATGAGAGTTACACTATGTGGCGCTGTGGATCTGTAATTGATAATCCAAAACATTTATCAAACTCTATACATTCTAGTCTTACAAATAAGCCATTTCTAGATGAACAGAAAAAAATTA
>CAZPIF010000052.1:0-8935 GCA_964586565.1 uncultured bacterium | reverse complement strand
AGATCCTGTGGAATGGAAAAATGGTTTGCAAAATACCAATGAAGGAGAGAGTATAAAAAGAAGTGCCAATCCAGTTTATTATAAATAGTTTAGTATTTAGCTCCCATAATTCTTGGTATTGGACAAAACAATAAACAAAAAATTGTAAAAGTATTATCATTATCCAACATATAGAAAAATAAAATGTATTAAGTTTAAAATGTCTTTGATTCACGCTGCCTGACAAATAGCATGTTATTGTATAGGTTAATGGAGATAAGCCAAAAAACAATGCAGATCCAGAAAGATCAACAAAAAGACCCATTAAAAACCCCAATATAATTACAACAGAACGGCTATATTGGAAAGACCAATAAAGGACTAAAATCAAACAAAAATCTGGTCTAACTGTTGATATTGCTAAAAGATCTGAGAATATTAATTGGAGAGCCCAAACAACAACACCACTAAAAAATATACTAGTATATTTCATTTATCTTTTCGATTATAATAAAAACATATTGAAAAGCACTCATATCATTAGGTAGACTGACATTAATGATTTTTTCAAAACTACTTCTACCATCAAATACACCCTCAACCTTTCCAACGGGCAATCCACTTGGATAAATATCACTAAAGCCAGATGTAACCACTTTATCACCAATATTGATATTTACATTTTTTTGGACCTCGCGAATTTGTGCTGTATTTCCGTTTAAAAAGCTTAAGATGCCTGTTGCACCACTCGGTAAAATCCTTACACTTAATCTAAAATTAGTATCAGTGATTAATTGTACAATAGATGCTCTATCACCAGCTTCAATAGTTTAACCTATTACTCCCTTAGGAGTAAGGACTGCTTGATTCTCTTTTATTCCATCAATTTTACCAGCATCTATAACAATCGATAATAAATTAGGTTGAATACCTTTATTTACTACTCTCGCAGGTTTTATTTTTAATTTAGTTTTCTTCTTAAAATCTAACATCTCTAAGAGTTCTTCATTTTCTTTGTGCAAATTAAGCATTGACTCTACTTGTAATGATAAAGCAAGAGTTTTTTCTCGAAGAAGTTGATTCTCCTCTTCCAAAAACATAAGTGATTTAGCTAAGGTTATTGGTGAGGACAAAAATGAGACAAATTCGATTGTTTTGCCCCTCAGAATTCTCATTCTTGGATTTTGATTATTTAATAAGATAAATATCGATAATGAAAAAAATAAAGTAAAAAGTATGTGGTCTTTATTACGAACTACAGCAAGATAAATTGCATACATATGATAACACTAAAGAAGAACTGCTTCATATTTTTTTAGGTTTTCTAGAACCATACCCGTCCCCTTTACAACTGACAAAAGAGGATCTTCTGATACATTTACAGGTACATTAGTCCTCTCTCTAATAATCTGGTCTATTCCTTTCAGTAAACTTCCTCCACCTGCCAGAATTATACCTCTTTCTAATATATCAGCAGCAAGCTCTGGTGGAGTTTGTTCAAGACATCTTTTTACAGCTTCTACTATTTGATTCACTGGATCTTTTAATGCAAGACGCACCTCATCAGATGACACTTCAATTGTTTTTGGAATTCCAGAAACCAAGTCTCTTCCTTTAACAGCAATATCAGCAGATTTCATTTTCATTGCAGAGCCAACAGTTTTTTTTATTTTTTCACTCATACTCAGGCCAATTTCGAGTTTATGTTCATTTCGAAACCACTGGAGAACGGCCTCATCCATCTCATCACCAGCTATTCTTATAGTTTCTTTCGTTACAACACCATTTAGGGATATTACTGCTATCTCAGTCGTACCACCTCCAATATCAACAATAATATTACCTATTGGTTTACTAATATCTAAACCTATTCCTATAGCAGCAGCCACAGGTTCTTCTATAAGATAAACTTCACGGGCATTTGCTCTTTCGCCAGAATCTTTTACAGCTCTTCGCTCTACTTCTGTAACTCCTGAAGGAACACAAATCACCATCCTTGGACGGGCTAATCTATTTAGGTTAATTTTCCTTATAAATCCCTGAAGCATTCCATCAGTCATTTTGAAATCAGCAATTACACCATCTTGTAGAGGTCTTATAGTTTCTAATTCTCTATGTGTTTTTCCTAGCATTGCTTTTGCCTCATCTCCAACAGCTACAATTGCATCGTCATGTACATTCCTAGTAACAATGGAGGGTTCATTAACTACAATACCCCGCCCCTTTAACCATATCAGTGTATTCGCAGTACCTAAATCGATGGCCACATCACCAGAAATCCAGTTTAATATATTGGGAAATAATATTGACGACATTTTAAATAAGAATCAAATAATAGAAAAAGTTTGCTGTTATAATATACATCCAATAATCTTTAGTTTTAACCAACCATTTATAGTTTTTGGCTCCTAGCTTCATCTAGACCTATCTTACTCAATTCATCTGCCCTTTCATTTTCTTCTCTTCTGACATGTGTAATTTTCCATTTTGCTAATTTATTTAATTTTTCCATTACTGTTTTGTGAAGCTTTTGCATTCTTGTATTTTTAACCTTATAAACGCCCATTACTTGCCTTACAACTAGTTCACTATCTGCATATATTGCTAGATTTTTTATTTTTAATGAAAGAGATACCTCAATACCTTTTATAAGTGATAAATACTCAGCTTCATTATTTGTTTTGGCATATAAAGGATATGCGAAAGAGTCAATTTCCTGGCCATTATTGTACAAAACCCCACCTATTCCTGCAGTTTCAGTTCTTAAATCTGATGCCCCATCTACGAATAATTTGGCATGATTATAACAGGCATTTTCTTCTGCCTGTATTTTGTTTTGAAGTTGATCAATTTTAATATCATCAATATTACTGATTAGCATATCTTTGATAATATCATAATTATTTTTACTCAAATCTTTACATTCTAATGCGGCTCTAATTGCTTTTTTTTGTTCATCAGAAAAATCAAACATTTTTTGTTCCAATAAATGGATTGGTCTGTGTTTGGCCAGGGCACTCTTCCCAATAATAACACCAGTTACATAAGAGAGAAGTTTTGGGTTCAAAGTTTTCATTTATATGTATTTTATTTCTTATTCTATCAATAATAGTTTTTATTTTATTTTTTAAATTTTTCAAACTTTGGTTATTCATTTTTGCTCTGACTATAATATTTTCTTTTTTTTGCTGTAAAAAATGCCACACAAGTGCAATTGAAGAAACATTACTATTTTTTTGTAACAAACCAATTTGATATAATCCTAGCTGAAGACTATTATTAGCTTCTTTTTGACTAATGATACGCTTACCAGTTTTGTAATCATGTATCTCCCAATTACCGTTTCTATCAACATCTACCCTGTCAGCCACCCCTTTGATACGATAATTTTCATTTTCATCTAGTAAAAAATCCATTCTATATTCATTTGCATATACATTTTGATTAAATGGTTTATTCATCATATAAAAGTTGGTTATACATTTTTCGCCAGTCCTAAAATAAAATGCAGCATATTTTTTCCACAGAGGAATGTTCTTCTCTCTGTCAATAGGTAATATTTGTCTATTTACAATTGCTATTCGATTATGCCAAAGACTACCCCACAAATCATGGTGATATTTAATTAAGTTATCATACGAAATTGTATGCCCATTTAATTTCTGATTAAATAAGTATTCTATCGTTTCATGAACTCTTTTACCCATAAATGCTTCAATACTCTCGTCTTTTTTATAAAGTTTATCTATATACCTATACTTAAACTGAGCTGGGCAATTAATGAATGATTGGATTCCACTATATGAGAAGTATTTTAATTTCATTATCCTCCTCCTATAAATGGAGTATCTAAACGGAAATCACCAAACCCATTCTGGTCCCTAAAAACAAATTGTTTATTAATATTATAGTAACTCCATACTTGGTAAAGATATGAATTAGTCATTGAAGAGTTTGTCCTCTGTATTTCATCAGGAGGTCCAAAAAGTATATAGATCATACCTCTATCTGTTTCCCAACCAGGCTGCCATCCACTAAAATGTTCATTTACATATGCAATGCGGCCAAAATATTCCTCCATAAGTTCATTGTACTCTGTATTAGGTGTGGGATCTCTGTCTTTCCATAAAATATAAAAGAAATCTTCCCTCTCAGTCTTTGATATATCTTTCATTTTTTTTCTTTCTTTAGATGTTAGGATATATTTCATTTGCCTAAGACCTAATTCAGTATCATAAATATAATTTGAAATACCAGTTTTATATTTTGTAAAACTAATTGTCTTCTCGTCTTTCTTATTGCCTTGTGCCAATTGCACTCTGAAAACATTCTTTATTGAACCAAATTTAGTAGCAGGTATGAAAATTGTTTCACTAAAATAGCCCAAAGAACCATCGCCAGTAAATTTTTGTATCAATGAATCAGCAACTGAATTGTTTGTAAGAAAAATATTAACTTCAAAATCATCTTTACTAATAAAACCTGAAATATTTATGTCAACCCCAGAACCTATTTCACGTACTCTAAATCCATTTGTAGGTATTTTACCTGCTGTGAATCCCCAATCTCCAGGCAAATCAAGCATGAAGTTGGGTTTTAATAACCTAGGCATTGAATCCATATCTTGAAGTGAAATATTTTTCTTTATTAATCCTTTTTTTCTTGTATCTAAATCTTGTAATTCTCCGGTTATTATATAACTATCATCTGCCTCAACCTTAAAAACAGCAAAGTGTTTTCTATTTTTAATAAATGATTTTGTATCACCATATGTATTCAATCTAATAGAGTCAGTCCAGACCATATAATCGACCTCCTCACCACTCTTATTTTTTATACCTATCGATGCCTGATACGAAGCAATAAAGTCGCCCTTTTCTTTAATAAATTGTAGAGAATGGTAAGGTATCTCTAGGTAGGTAACTATTTTGACTGAGTCTGGCGATATTGCGTCTAGAAATGGTGCTAAAATAAATTTTTCAACATTACTTTTAGGCTTTTTCCTATTTGATCTTTGCGCTAAAATAGAATTAAATAATATGAAACTAGATAAAACTAATAGTGTGGTAAGCCTTTTCAAAAATCTCGCCTCCGTTTAAAATTTATTAACCCATTTGATGTACCAAGCCAAATAGCTTTCTTATCAAGTACAATATCATTTACTTTGCCAATAAATGAAAAGAAGTATTCTTTAACTAGCCCTGTATTTCTATTGATCTTCATTAAACCATCGTCAAGACCTAAAAATATAAACTTATCATTTACAATCATAGAATAGACTGTTTTATTTTGATAAATACCTGATGTAAATAATAAAATCCATTCTTTACTATCAAAATCAAAAGTTACAATACCAATGTCACTAACTATATATATAATATTATCATGCTCTTTAATTACAGTGGCATTATACAAATTATCTGGAAAGGTTTTTCTGCCAAGAGAATTAATATCCAAAATCTGTGGATTATTCTTGAAAAATATATAAATCCCTCTTGAAGTGCCAATCCATATTTGATCATCTATTTTCTCAATATCATATATTGAAATATCATTGAAAATTTTCTCAATTCCAATTGGGTCAGGGCTCAATGTAGAACGTTCCATACGACCAATCCCTTTGGATGTTCCAATCCATAAATTAGTCTCGTCTATTTCTATATCTAATACCCTACCATCTGGTACTCCTTTATTCTCTCCTAAAGTACGCCAAAAATTATCTTTATCATTATAATAGAGAATATTACTTTCACCTCCAGCCCATAATTCATTATCATAGTAGTTTAGACAGAACACTGAGGTTGGTGTCATATTAATTGTTTCCTCATATGAGAAAAATGTTGATGACATATTATCGAAGTTAAGTTTTGATATGCCTTTCGAATGAATATAATCATTGCTACCAATCCACATATTTCCCTCATTGATAATTAATGCTGAAACATCAATATTCTCAATATCTGATCTAATAGGTGAAAGCGTCTGCATTGTTTTACTACCCAAAAATATTTTCCCATCTCTAGAACCAAAATATATATTCCCATGGGCGCCACTGAAACCTGTTGAAACAATTGATCTTCTACCATAGGGGTCAATCATTTCATCTCCATTATAAATCCAGCCATCTAAAACATGATAGTCTAAAAGCACTGTTTTTAATATAGTTTCGCCCTTGTATAGCCCACTACTCCAATTGATATCTAGTTCATCTGGTCTTGGAAAAATACCGATCATTGTTGCTGAGCTATTATCTAACTTCACATATGATGAACGCGCTTCAAGCCAAATAAAATTTTCAGTAGAACCTATACGATAAATACTATCAAATTTTGATAAACCAATACTAGAGAGGCTTTTACTATACCAATCACCTTCCCTAGAAAATGAATATTGAATGTGTTGTGGAGTAGATATCCATAAAAATCCAGTTTGCTTATCAAAATGGATAGCACTTATATTGTTGTCTTTAAGACCTTGGGCCCTAGTTAATGGAGAATCAAAATAATTACCAAAAAGGTTAAAACGTTTTACTCCGCCTTGACTGGTACCAATGAAAGCATAATTATATCCTTCTGTTATTGACGATATTGAACCTGATCCTCGATATACAATCCAATCAAATGGTCTAAACCTAGAGTCAGGCTGACTATTTATATTTGTAATAAATATGTAAAAAATCATTGCTTTTGGTAATTTAATTGCCATTGATTTACGTCGATGTAATATTAATAAAGTTACTTTTCATACATTAATTTTTAACCATCCATTTAAAGGACCATCCATAACTCAGTTAATATATACCTAATCTTCTAATATAGTTAGCAATCTTATTTAATTCCTCCTCTTTCGGTTTCGGTTGTTACTCCGACTTCTTCTGCTACGAGAATTTTTGCTACTATTGTTAGGTTTTGTATTTCCCGATCTAATTTTCCATATGTGACCATGGTCTAAAAAAATTAATACTGAAGCAAAATGCTTTAAGTTAATATCAGATGGAGCAGTCATAATTATAGTAGTGCCTAGAGTACGATTCATTTTAATGATTTTAGATCTGAAATCTTTTTCCATTTTATTGTTAAAGTACGCACCATAATCATCAATCAAAAGGACTCTAGGATCAGCCTCAATAGCAAGTATCATCCCCAACCAATTTAATTCAGCATCAGATATTTCTTTCATATTTCTGTTCCACAAATTTTTAAAACTACCATCGCTAAAATAACGATTTTCAATAACCTTCTTTTTATTACCAAATTTTGTAGACACATAACTTGCCACAGTTTTATTTGGTGTATTTATTTGTGGGTCTCTATTATAAAAAATATCATCTTTCGGAATAATCTTACCAAACCAATTAGTTTCATATTCATTGTTTTCATATAAAATAGTACCTCCTGATTGTTTTTCAACACCAGCAAGTATGTTTAAAAGTGTAGTTTTTCCGCTTCCGACCGTACCTACTACACCATATATAGTACCTGGATGAACCTCAAGCTTTTTCAACTTTAAAGCATCATAAGATCCATATTTTTTTTCTAATTGATTGACCTTAAAGATCAACCTTTTTGTCTGTGCCATTTTCAATCCTTTTAGAGCTACACGCTCTTAAGTAAAGGAAATGAAAGAAACTTGTAAATTAATTTATTCTTGCTTCTCCAACCATCTCTCAGCATCTATTGCTGCCATACATCCTGAACCTGCGGCTGTAACAGCCTGCCTATAGACATGATCTTGTACATCTCCACAAGCAAAAACACCTTCTAGATTTGTATATGTAGAATCCGGTTTAGTGATAATATAACCGCTTTCATCTAGATCAATGTTATTCCTAAATAAATCTGTATTTGGTATGTGCCCTATAGCCATGAAAATACCACTGCAATTCTCATCTCTAGTCTCGCCTGTTAGAGTGTCTTTCAAAACTACAGAATTAACTCCGCTTGACTTTGTTCCATTAATATTAACAACAACAGAATTTAATAATACAGAGATCTTTGGATTTGACATTGCTCTATCAACCATTATTTTGGAGGCACGGAATTTGTCTCGTCTATGAACTATGATAACCTCTGAAGCAAACTTTGTCAAAAATGTTGCCTCTTCCATTGCCGAATCACCTCCGCCAATGACCAGAACTTTTTTATCTTTAAAAAAGAACCCATCACACGTTGCACATGCAGAGACACCGTGGCCCATAAGTTCAGCCTCTGAATCTAGACCTAGTAGTCTTGCAGATGCTCCAGTAGATATTATTAAAGCGTCTGCCATGTATTCATCATTCTGAACCCAAACAGAGTAAGGTTTCTTAGTAAAATCTACTTTATCAACTGTTTTATACAAACACTCAGCTCCAAACCTCTGAGCTTGTTTTCTAAATTCATCCATCATCTCTGGTCCCATAATACCTTTTGGGAAACCAGGATAATTTTCAACATCTGTTGTGATAGTTAACTGACCACCGGGCTGGGCTCCCTCAAAAACAATAGGCTGCAGATTTGCTCTAGCTGAGTAAATGGCTGCAGTTAAACCAGCAGGGCCTGAACCAATAATTATTACTTTACGTTTCATTTCCTTTGATTTTTATTAAATAACTTTATCCAAAATATCAGTGATGTTCTCTCTTGGTACAGCACCAACTATTTGATTAACAACCTCCCCGCTTTTCATAATAAGAAGTGTGGGAATACTTCTAACACCATACTTCATAGCAGTGTTCTGGTTTTTATCAACGTCTACTTTACCTACTTTGATTTTTCCCTCATACTCAACTGCTATTTCATCTATTATCGGTGCAATTGCCTTACAAGGACCACACCATGCAGCCCAAAAATCAATCAGAACTGGAAGCTCTGACTTGGCCACATCTACATCAAAATTCTCATCTGTGAATTCATTTACATTATTAGACATGATTTTTAATACTCCAAAAATTTAATATAAAAAGGAATCTAAATTA
>CAZPIF010000051.1:0-8957 GCA_964586565.1 uncultured bacterium | reverse complement strand
AGTAACTGAATTTGTTATCTCTATCAAACCCTCAATAAGAGTGAAAGAATCACCTCTCGAAGGATCTGAATTGATTGCGAGTTCTGTACCTTTTACCGAAGCAACAGATGTTGGAGTTGATATAGTAAAATCTTTTCCATACTGTGGTTTAACATTTGCAGCTATTTTACCATATTTAATATCAATCGATTTATTTATTGTTTTTCCTGACCTATCACCCAAAATATCAAGAGTTGAATTACCTAATATTTTCACGACTGTTTTATCATCTAGATACATTATCATAACAAAACCATCTTTACCTGTAATAATTCTATCTTGATTGCTCAGAGGAGAGCCAGATTTTAAAATCTGATTTGTATCATTGCCTTTGTATAATATAGAGACCTTGCCTTTAACTTTTATCGCAACCGCCACTTTAGATGCAACTAGGGTAGAAGAAAAAAGTATGATTAAAGTAAAAAATATTTTTTTCAATCTGACACCTCAACACTAATAATTTCTATGGGACGATAGCTTTGGTTTCCATTTTCATCTTCAACAGATACTCCAGATGAAAGTAATGATTGAGCTACAGAAATATCTATATTATCACCATTCAGTATTATATTCCCATTTACAGTCATTCCTTTAGCATCACCGTCTGGTCCAAAAATAGAACTTGTTAAATCATCTCCTATTAAATTCCTTAATAATATTGCTACAGGCGAAGAGCTTTCAGGATTAGCACTATCATTTTGATTTGCTGAAAAGTCTTTTATTTTAAAGGCCATTATATTGCTTAATAATTGTTCTGTACCAGAAGTTGTCACAATATCTTTTCTAATTTGCCATACATATACCGTACCAGGTTGTAAATCACCTGCATCTGTAGGGTATTGGAATGTATTAATACCAAAACCTATTTCATGGAATCCTAGATTTTGATCTAGAGGTAAACGAGTTACTGATTCAATTGCCTGATCAATTGATGAGTGCTCATCAGTCTTAAATTCTGAAACTCTAATATAGTAGGCGCACCCACTTATATCAGTCATTGGATTAATATAATTACAAGGATCAGATTCCCATTGAAAAACAGGATATGATGTATAAACTTCATTAATTATAGTATCTGCAAGAATTCCACCAGGTGAAACAAGTTCCAAAAGATCGGGGTTTGAAATATTTAGAATATCTTCTTCTATAATTTGCTCACCATTCTCTGCTGTTGCAGTAACACGAAAAGTATATATACCATTGGGAAGCTGGCCTGTTTGTATTATAGAACTCATCATTTCTTCAGCAGCAGTGAGATCCATTTGCTTAGTAATATCTAGTCTTAATTCTACAGGGTTCCCACTATTATCAAAAAGAGCATCTGTAGAAAGGTTGAGGTCCATATTGGATATTTGTATAGGAGCACTAAGTTTTAGTGGCTCTATTGTCTCTACTTTAACTAGAGTCTCATTATTTACTAAAAGTGCATCGGAATCAATTATTATTTCAAATTCAATATTCACATCTATTTCATTAGGTGCACCTGTATCTCGTTCCAATGTCGCTAAAAAAATGGGCATATTAGATTCGCCAGTATTTATATCAACCATGCTTAAATAATATGTCACATACGGTGTCCAATTGACTTTAAAATCAATCTGAGCAAAAATCATTGATTGTAGAAAAATTATTATAAATAAATTTGGTATCATTTGAATTTTTTTCATTGCAAAGTCCGCCCTAAACTTTTTCTAAATTTAAATAATTGATTTAGAAAAATAGATTATAAAAAAACCACTTCAAACAAGTGGTTTTTTTATGGAAATAAGTCTATAATTACAGTGGATTAACTTTTTTTGCTACGGGCCCTTTAGGTCCCTCTCCTACTTCAAATTCAACTTTCTGTTCTTCTGCTAAAGTTTTAAATCCTTCCATAAGAATTTCATTCATATGAACAAAGTAATCCTTCTCTCCTTCAGCCTGAATAAAACCGTAGCCTTTTGAATTATTGAACCATTTAACAGTTCCTTCTTTTTTATCCGGCATTTTCTATTTTCCTTTGAGTAATATTATAAAATTGATTTCTAGTGGGCGATGAGAGATTCGAACTCCCGACACCTGCGGTGTAAACGCAGTGCTCTAACCAACTGAGCTAATCGCCCTAACAAATAGACGAGAATATTAGTTAATTCTTTTGCGAATTATTAGATTTTTTTCCTTTATTGAAAACTCCAGGGATTGCAATTTTTAACACATCTATTATTTCTTTTGCAAAATGGATATTTAGATCTTTTGCGACATGCTCAGGAACATCTTCAAGATCTTTTTTATTCAGATCAGGCAGTATTACCTCTTTTATACCTGAACGATGGGCTGCAGTGACTTTCTCTTTAACCCCTCCAATTGGTAATACATTGCCTCTAAGAGTTATTTCACCTGTCATTGCAACTTTTTCTTTTACTGGATTACCGGTCAATAGCGAGACTAAAGATGTCACCATACTAACTCCTGCTGATGGCCCATCTTTTGGAATTGCACCAGCCGGAACATGCACATGAATATCTGAAGTCTCATTAAATTCAGAATTAATACCAAACTTATTTGCATTTGATCTCACAAAAGTAAGTGCTGCAGTAGCAGACTCTTTCATAACATCTCCAAGCTGCCCAGTTAGTGTTAATTTTCCTTTACCATTCATTTGAGTTGATTCTATAAAAAGAATATCTCCTCCAGCCGCTGTCCATGCCAAGCCAGTAACCACACCAGGTTTTGTGGTCCTCTCTGCAAGTTCCGAATGAAACCTAGGGGCACCTAAATAATCACCAACTTTCTTTTTTGTTATTTTAATACTTTTACTTTTTTGTTCAACTAAGTCTCTAGCAACTTTTCTTAGTACGTTCGCTATTTCTCTTTCTAAATTTCTAACTCCTGCTTCTCTTGTATACGACCTAACTAATTCTTTTATTGAATTGGAATCAAATGAAACTTGTTTATTATCAAGCCCATTCTCCGCAATTTGTTTTGGAAGTATGTGCCTCTTAGCAATCTGTAGTTTTTCATCTTCAATATATCCAGAAAAATCAAGGATCTCCATTCTGTCTCTTAATGCTGGAGGTATTGCATCTTGGTAGTTTGCAGTAGCAATAAACATAACATTACTCAGATCAAAATCAACTTCTAAATAATGGTCACTGAAGGAATGATTTTGCTCTGGATCTAGCACTTCCAATAGTGCAGAAGAAGGGTCTCCTCTAAAGTCAGATCCTAGCTTATCTATTTCATCAAGCATAAATACAGGATTATTTTTTCCAGCTTTCTTAATACTTTGAATAACCCGTCCTGGTAATGCACCAATATAAGTTCGTCTATGACCACGAATTTCAGCCTCATCTCTTACCCCACCTAATGACAGTCTAACAAATTTTCTGCCCATCGCTCTTGCTATAGATTTTCCCAAAGATGTTTTTCCAACTCCTGGTGGGCCTCCAAAACACAATATCGGACCCCTTACTGTTCCATTAGGATCTTTTTTCTGTTTCAAATTTCTTACAGCTAAATATTCGACAATCCTCTCTTTAACTTTCTCAAGACCATAATGATCTTCATCCAAAATTTTCATTGCCTCTTTTAGGTCAATACGATCATCGGTACTTTCACTCCATGGGAGATCTACCAACCATTCGATATAAGTCCTTGATACATTGTACTCTGGAGACTGAGTTGGTATTCTTGATAATCTATCAAGCTCTTTCATTGCTACTTTTTGAGATTCTTCTGGCATTTTTACAGCCTTAATCTTATCCTCTAACTCTTTTAGCTCTACCGTACTTTCATCTTCACCTAATTCTTTTTTAATCGCTTTCATTTGCTCACGCAAGTAGTACTCTCTCTGAGTTTTTGTTATTTCATCATGTACTTCTGATTGTATTTCCTCTCCTAGTTTTATTCTTTGTACTTCACGAGAAATAAGGTTTAAAGCTTTTTCAATTCTTATTTTTATATCCAATTCTTCTAGAATTTCTTGTTTCTCTTGGTTCGAAATTGTGATTACTGATATAGCACGATCAGTCAACCTATTTGGTTTTTGTATATTCTTTAACATTCCAGAGTGCTCTTCTGTAAGATTTGGTGCAACTTTCATCAAATCTTCAAACGCTTGTCTTAATTTATTTGCAAGCGCATCAACCTCTAACTTATCTTTAATTGGTTCATCCTCCATAGAAGAGACAGCCGCAGCAAAATATGGATCATGATTGACATACTCTAATATTTTCACCCTTGATATACCCTGTACAATTGCAGATTTACTATTATCGGGCATATCGAAAACTTTAAGCACTTGAGCAAGTGTCCCATAAGAATAGAGATCTTCAGGTTTTGGATCCTCAATGGAGCCATCTTCTTGCGCAACAACAACGATGTATCGTTTTTTAGGATCCAGTTCGTTTATCAATTTCAAGCTTCTATCTCTACCAATATATATGGGGATTACCTGCTGTGGAAATAGCACTGTGTTCCTTAGTGGCATCACTGGGTACTGATCGGTTTGCTCTATGTCAAAATCTTCAATTTCTTTATCAGAAAGTTTTTCAGTCATAATTATCCCTTAAAAAGTTTATATAATACAAACAGTGACAATGAATATGCCAATATCTTTCGTATGATGAATAGTCTTAAAAATTGTATTTTTATGCAATATTGGCATAATATTTTTAGATGCCTTCATCTGCATGATATGAGCTTCTAACTAAAGCACCTGATTTTACAACATCAAAACCAATCTCTAGTCCAAATAGCTTATAATCATTAAACTCATTATCATCAACAAACCTCTTGACAGGAAGATGATTTTTTGTTGGTTGCAAATATTGACCAATAGTAAAAATCTTAACGCCTGCTTCTGCAACTTGTCTCATAGTCATAATTACTTCATCAAAACGCTCACCAAGTCCAACCATCATCCCTGTTTTTGTCCTTAATCCATAACTCACTGCTAGCCTTAGGACTTCGAGGCTCCTTTCCCAATTAGCTTGAGTTCTAACTTGCTTGCTTATTCTTTCAACACACTCAATATTATGACTAAAAATCTCAGGAGCTGAGTTAAATACTCTTAATAAAGATGGTTTAAAACCTTTGAAGTCGGGGGTTAAGACCTCAACATTACAATCGGGGACATGTAAATGAATCTGGTCAATAGTTTCTGCCCAAATATCAGCTCCATAATCATTTTTTAGGTCATCTCTATCTACCGATGTAATAACAACATGCTTTAGGCCCATCTTCTTTACAGCCATTGCAGTTCTATATGGTTCTGCAGAATCATTCCATGTTGGTTTTCCGGTTTTCACTGAGCAAAATCCACACGCCCTAGTACAAGTATCTCCTAAAATCATTATCGTAGCAGTCTTCCTATCCCAACACTCATATATATTTGGACATCTAGCTTCTTCACATACTGTATTTAATGCATTATCTTGTACCGTTTGATTAACAAATTTATATCCTTCAGTGATTTTAAGACGGATTTTAGGTTTAATAGCTTCTGTAAATACTTTTTGCATTACACTTTTTTAAATAAAAAAATCATATACTTTCTATATTTTCTAAACTCATTACTATCAAGAAGTTCAAGTTGATCTTTTTTTGAATCATACTTTGATTTAAATAATTTTTTCATCACCATTGTAACAAGCGGATAATTCTTTTTTGCAGAAAAGATAGCATAATCCATAGTTGGATTAATAAACCTTTCGATGAGGTATTTTCCGTAATCAAGAGTTAGCATTGTATTTTTGGTTTGATCATATTCTTTTATCAATTCAAATCCATGCTCTTTTGCAGATTCCATGTATTTTTCTAAATCATGTGATGATCTTAGATGAGGGCTTTTTGAATTATCATTGAAATACACAAAATAATCTGAAGCAAGTAAATACCCACCCATCTTTAGTACATCTCTAGCCTTAGAAAAACCTTTGCTGATATTAATATAGCATGCGCTTTCACTTTCTAAAATTAAGTCAAATTTCCTATTAATTTTAAACTGTTCAAACTTACAATGGTGAAAAGGTATTTTATTGTCAAACTTCTGACCTATTATACTTCGTTGAAAATCGTCTGGTGAAAGTGTTTCAAGTTTATATCCTTCATTTAAAAGGAAGTCAGTATTCCCACCAATACCACAACCTACATCTAGAATGCTATTTACTTCATCTGGAATATAAGAAGCTAAGTTTTCAATATAACGAACTTGCGCATCTTTAACATCTTGCAGGGTCATTCTTTCAACTTGTATTATTCCTGGATTATCCCAAAAACCATAATGCAAGTAAGAAGACTGTATAGTTTCCGAATATAATTTTAAGACATGATCTATTGGCACTAAAATATATCTCCAAGTTCCATTTCTTCTATATTCTTTCGTATGGATTCAATAAACCTAGAACCTCCAGCACCATCAATAAGCCTATGATCAAAACCAAGGGTTAATATCATCATGCTTCGTATGGCTATCGAGTCACCTTCTTCTGATTCTAGCACAACTGGCTGTTTCTTAATTGCACCAACTCCTAGGATACCAACATTAGGCTGGTTAATTATAGGCGTACCACTCGATACACCAAATATTCCAAAATTTGTAATGCTAAATGTTGTACCAGATAGTTCATCTATATTGACACCGCCTTCTCTTGCCCTAATCGCGACATCATTTACTGAGCGACAAAGACCGAGAAAATTTCTTTCTTCACAATTTGCAATTGAAGGCACCAAAAGACCGTTATCAATAGCTACTGCAATACCGATATTAATTTCTCTATGATAATTTATAGTAGTACCAGATAAGGAAGCATTCATTTCAGGATACTCTTTTAATGACTTTACCACAGAATTAACTATAAAGGGAGTATAGGTAAGATTATAACCTTCTCTTTCTTTAAACTTTTCATTTTCTTTTACAACAAAATCAACTATTGAAGTCATATCCACTTCAGTCATTACATATACATGCGCTGAAGTATTTAAGCTCTCTATCATATGCCTTGAAATTATTTTCCTCATATGATGCATTTCTTCAGTGCGATTGCTTTGAGTATTTAAATTTTTATTAGACTTTAAATCAATTTTAGGTGGCAATAATGGACTATCAAGATAAGATAAAATATCTTTTTTGGTCACTCTTCCACTTCTACCTGTACCATTAATCTGTTCTAATTGATTTAACGACAATTCATTTTCTGCTGCAATTTTCATTACAACTGGAGTGTAAAAAATTTTATCCTTTTTATTGGTAGTATCATAAGTTATTTTTTTCTTATCAAAAACGCTTGAAACAATAATTTCTTGGTTAGATCGTTTTTCGCTATTTTCTTTACTATTTCCAGAATCTGTAATTTTTTTATTTTGTTTTTTACCAGTGTCAATTTTTGCAATTACTTCACCAACTTCCTTAACATCATTGGGCTTTGCTAAAATTTCCACTACAACCCCAGCTGCAGATGAAGGAATTTCTGAATCAACCTTATCTGTCCCAATCTCTAATAAAATCTCATCTAATTCAATTTTTTCACCAACTTCTTTTCTCCACTCTATTATTGTACCCTCATTGATAGACTCACCCATTTTAGGCATAACAATCTCAATAATCATTTAATACTCCAAAAGTTCCTGAATAACATCTGCAATATCCTCAGTTTGTGGTAATATTTTTTCTTCAATAATCCAATTAAAAGGTACTGGAGAATCTTTTGCTGCAACTCTACGAATTGGACCATCCAATAAATGAAAAAAGTTTTCAGAAATCAAAGCGGATATCTCTGCTCCAGGACCGTTCGTTATATTATCCTCATAGACTACTAACACCTTGCTAGTCTTTTCAATTGAGGATTCAATTAATTCTAAATCAATTGGATTAAGAGTCCTTAAATCAATAACCTCGACTACATTATCTGGAAGGCCTATTAACTGTATGGCTTCCATTGATTTCTGGACCATTGCCCCCCATGTAATAATAGTCAAATCATTTCCCTCATTTACAATTTTGCCTTTACCAAATGGTATCAAATAATCACCCTCTGGTTCCTTAGTAGCAGCATAACCCTGTCTATAAAGACCTTTATGCTCCATAAAAATGACAGGATCATTCATTCTACAGGCCATTTTCAGAAGACCTTTTGCATCAGAAGCGCATGAAGGATATGCAATATATATCCCTGGTAAATGAATAAAGTATCCATCTATTGATTGGCTATGAAAAAGTGCACCGTGGATGTAACCACCTACAGGTACTCTTATTACTACTGGGCAAGACCATGAATTATTTGAGCGATATCTCATAGTTGCTAATTCATTCCTAATTTGCATCATCGCTGTCCAAATATAATCACCAAATTGAATCTCAACTACGGGCTTGTAAGCTGCGATAGCCATACCGATAGCAGTACCTACGATGGATGATTCAGCTAGAGGTGAATTAAACACACGATTATTACCAAAATTGCTTGAAAGTCCTCTGGTCGCAGTAAAAACCCCACCTTTAGGATCTGCAATATCTTGTCCATATACTACCATTTTTCTGTTAAATTCCATTTCCTCATGTAGCGCATGATTTATAGCATCTACGAATACAATTTTTTCAGATACAGCAACAAAGTTAGACTCCTCAATAATATTTTCATTACTATAGATATAATTTAGCGCGGTACTTGGATCAGGATATTCTTGTCCCTCAGCCCATATCGCATCATCATCAACTTGTTTATCAATTTGTGTTTTTATTTTTTCAAACTCATCAACTTTTATAAAATCTGCATCTACACACTGAGATTCTAAAACTTTCAAGGGGTCTCGATTTAAATCTTGTGCGAGCGCCTTTTCATCTCTGTATTTTCTCTGATCATCTGAGCTTGAGTGAGGTAAGAGACGTACAACATTAGATACTATTACGGAAGGACCTTTACCTTTCCTAGCTCTTTGAGTCG
>CAZPIF010000050.1:0-8990 GCA_964586565.1 uncultured bacterium | reverse complement strand
TTTATGATTACTATGATACAAATGAATATTTTGTTTCACCAGATGATGAAGTAGGAAAAACAGGCCTGTCTTTAAGTACTCGTGTAGCATGGGAGCCAGGAATGAGAGGACGAGAATATGTATTTTTGAGAGTGACTCCAGGTGCTTACAAAGTAGTGATGGAGGTAAATGGTGAAAACTATGTGACGGAATCTTTAATTTATGAGGATAAATGGTTTGATAAGTAAGTAATTAATTTCTATTATTTTTTTTCAATTTATTTTTATAAGGTAGCACTATCATATAAAACCCTGTTAACCATAATACCAGTAGTATAATACCTGAAGGGAAAAATATCCAATTTTTTACATTTTTATGAAACCAAGATCCATCATGTAAGTTTTCGATTATATCTGACCTTCTATAGTCCACCTGAATAATATTCCCATTGTAAGTGTCAATTTGAATTTCCCAATTATTTTTTGCTTTTACTTTTACTAAACCTTTATTTAGACGAACATCTAATCTTTCTATATCACCCCAATCATCTATTTCTGCTTCTAAAGCTTTTTTTGATATTGCTAATATGTCGTCAAATGAAATAGATGGGTCATTTATTTTTGTCCCTTTATTGGTTATTGGTTGTATCCAATCAATATTTTTTTTTAATTGCAAAATTAAACCGGTAGAAATTATGACAAATGTTGATGGTAGAATTATTATTGCACCCCAATAGTGTAATTTTCTGAAGTTTTTATTCCAATTAATCCCCATAATTTGGGTTTATTGATGAAAAATCAATTTATCCTTGGTAGCCTTCCTGATACAACCAAGGTACCTGGAGAATTATCATTACCTTGAGTCTCCCAGAATTCACAATTTTTTAGACCTGCATTAGAAAAAATATTTTTCCATTCATTTCCAGACATTAAAGCCATGTGTACATTCAAATCGTCTGACCATGAATAGCTTTTTGGATTACCGATATAGTGATCCATGCCGGCGATAAGCAATCCACCTGAATTAATCCAATTTTTAACCATATGTTTTATTATTTTTTCAGGGTCTCGGAAATAATATATAACTTCCATGCTGTGTACAATATCTACTTTTTTTTGTGGCTCCCAATTCATTAAATCAGTGCAAAAATAGCTCCCGCTTGGATCTTTTAATTTTGCTTTTTCTATCATTTTTTTTGCACCATCGATTCCAATAGCTTTGGTACAATTTTTTTGGGATGCAACCTTTCTAACTACCCATCCATTCCCACAACCAGCATCTAGGAAGGAATAAGGAGTATCGTATAATTTGTAAATATATTGTAATATTTCTAGAACAGAGGGTTCATGAGCTTTTGCCATTCCTTCATCTTTTCCCGTTTTAGCCCAATCGTTAAATATGTTTACAGGATTTAGCTTCATTTTTTCTCACTTATTAAATTTAAATTGTTTCTAGAATGCCAAATAATTTATATATAATTTAAACTTTCAATGATTATAATAAATTTTTTGATTAACAAAAATTTTATTATTGATAATTCGAATGCGCCCTTGATATTGTAATAATATATTATTAATATATCAATCAATAATTTTACTTTTTAAATAAATGAATGTTAATTGGAAGGGTGTATACCCTGCGCTAACCACAAAATTCTCTGAAAAAAACGAAATTGATATACCTGCATTTCTGTTTAATATTAAAAAACAAGTAGAAGCGGGTGTGCATGGCGTGGTAATTGGAGGTAGTCTTGGAGAAGCTAGTACACTTACTCAAGGTGAAAAAAATAAACTTTTAGATGCTACTGTAGGTAATTATAAGGGTGAAATACCTGTAATAATGAATATTGCAGAGTCTTCATCTTCATCGTTAGTAAAAGCCTTAAAAGATGCTAAAGAATATGGAGCTAATGGTTTAATGATGCTTCCACCAATGAGGTATCTTTCTGATGAAAGAGAAACTCTTGAATTTTTTAAATTAGCTGCGCGCACAGTTGACCTTCCTATTATGGTTTATAATAATCCATATGATTATAAGATTGAAATAACATTGGATATGTTTGAGCATTTATCTAAATATGATAATATTCAATCTGTAAAGGAATCAACTAGAGATGTTACAAATGTAACAAGAATGCGGAATCATTTTGGTGATAGGTTTAAAATTCTCTGTGGTGTGGATACCTTAGCTCTTGAAGAATTACTACTAGGAGCTGATGGCTGGGTAGCTGGGCTTGTAGATGCATTTCCTCGCGAAACCGTTCTCATATATGAGTTGGTCCAAATGAAAAGATTTGATGAAGCTCGAGATTTATATAGATGGTTTATGCCTCTCCTTGAACTAGATATACACCCAAAGCTTGTTCAATATATTAAGTTAGCAGAAGTGGCAACAGGTATAGGGACAGAAGAGGTTCGTCCACCGCGGCTTAAGTTGGTTGGTGACGAGCGTGAAAGGGTCAAAAAAATTATAGAAAAAGCAATAGCAAACAGACCTAGTTTACCTACATTATAACAATAAAATTATTAGTATTATGTGGAATAAATCTTTTCAGAGCATCTTAGGCTATAGTTATACCCAAAACACAGAGTCTTTTTCTCAAGCATACAATCCTGCAACGGGGAAAAAACTAGAGGGAAAGTTTTTCAATGCAAATTTAGATGACATTAATGAAGGGTGTTTGTTATCTCAAAAAGCATTTTATTCCTATAGTAAATTAAGGAATGATACTAGAGCATTATTCATTGAAGAAATAGCTTCTGAAATCATGAATCTTGGTAATGATCTTATAGAACGATGTTGTCAAGAAACTGGATTACCTGAGCAAAGAA
Organism: uncultured bacterium; assembly: GCA_964586565.1. GTDB lineage: Bacteria > Fidelibacterota > Marinisomatia > Marinisomatales > UBA1611 > NZWG01. Next base: position 6,180 of record CAZPIF010000050.1, on the reverse strand, counting down.
TAATTGGAGAGCGTGGTAGAACTGTTGCGCAGTTAAGAATGTTTAGTAGTCTTATTCGTGATGGTTCATGGTTAGAAGCCTCCATTGATACAGAAGAGACTGATCGTAAGCCAGTCCCAAAGCCGGATTTAAGACGTATGTTAATTCCAATCGGTCCTGTTGTAGTTTTTGCAGCAAGCAATTTCCCCTTGGCTTTTTCTACTGCGGGTGGTGATACAGCTTCAGCTCTTGCTGCAGGAAACTCCGTAATAGTAAAAGCCCACAGTTCTCATTTAGGAACTAGTACATTGATTGCTTCAGCGATTAAGAAAGCTGCAATCAATTGCGATATGCCAGATGGTGTTTTTTCAATGTTTTATGGTAGTGGTAGAACAATTGGGCAAGCTCTAGTTAAACATTCATCTATTAAAGCGGGGGGCTTTACTGGTTCAACCCATGCAGGAAGATTACTTTTTGATATAGCAGCAAATCGGAAAGAGCCCATTCCATTTTTTGCAGAAATGGGAAGTGTAAACCCTACAATAATTTTGCCTGAAGCAGTTAGAAATAATTCTGATAAAATAGCTAATTCATTAGCTGGCAGTATTAATCTAGGTGCTGGTCAATTTTGCACTAACCCTGGATTAGTATTACTAATAAAAACAAATGGATATGACAAGTTCATTGATAAGTTAAATGATGCTATCTCCTCTGCAGAACCGGGAGTGATGCTTAACAAAAATATTTTTAATAGTTATGAGTCAGATAAGGAATATTTATTAAATGAACCAGGGGTAAAGTTTTTGTCAAAATCTAAAAGTAGAAAAAATAACTTAAATGTTGGTTTACCAACATTAGCTACTGTAGAAGCAAATACTTTCTTAAAAAACTCAAAACTATCCAATGAAATTTTTGGTCCATTCAGTCTCCTTGTTTTATGCTCTGATATTGAGGAGCTACAAAAAGTTATTGATCGTATGGAAGGGCAGCTCACAGCATCAATATTTACTGAGTCTAGCGAAGTTGAAGAATTTAGATTAATCGCTGATATCCTTTGTAATCGAGTTGGCAGAATCATAGTTAATGGTGTACCTACAGGTGTAGAGGTATGTGACTCTATGCAACATGGAGGGCCTTACCCGGCCTCGAGTGACTCTCGTTTTACCTCAGTTGGAACAACTGCAATTAAAAGGTTTGCGAGGCCGATTTCATTTCAGAGTTATCCAGAGGAATTTTTACCAGATGAATTAAAGAATAGCAACCCGTTAAAAATTTGGAGAATAGTTAATGGAACTTTTACTAAAAAAATGGATTAATCATGCAATCTAAAGTATCCCTTTCGCAACAAGCATATGATAAACTGGAAGAAATGTTGGTGAATCTTGAACTAAAACCTGGTCATATATACTCAGAAAAAGAGCTTACGCAAATCATGGGTTATGGTAGAACTCCACTTAGAGAGGCGCTACAAAAAATGTCAAATATTGATTTGGTAGAAATAATTCCTCGCATGGGAATTAAAGTATCTGAAATTATTCTTTACCGCCAACTGGCTATATTGGAGGCAAGGCGTCCATTAGATGAGTTAATAGCAAAATGTGCTGCAAGAAGAGGAACAGAAGAGCAAAGAGATCAATTAAAAATGATGGCAACTCAGATGGAAAAAGCAACCAAAGAAAAAAATGTTAAAGAATACCTTAGGTTGGACCATATGTTTGATGAGCTCATTGATGAAGCAAGTAGAAATACTTATTTAACAAGGGCAATTGACCCATTGCATATTCATTGCAGACGATTCTGGGCTCAATACCAAAGATATGATGATTTAAATAAAACAGCAGTACTGCATGAAAAATTAATGAGAGCTGTTGCTGATGGAGATGAGGTAAAGTCAGGAAAAGTAGCTAACGAACTAGTAGACTATCTTGTTGAGTTTACCAGAAAAGCTTTAGATATAACTTAAAATATTCTTTTGAATATGGATTTATCAAAAATTATTTTAAAACTAGGGTTTGCAATCCTTTTTTTTTACAGCTGTTCAGAAAAAATTCCTGTAGCCTCTAATAAATATTCTGACCTAGTAATAATATTTGAAGATTTGAGAGACTTACAAGAACCAATCTTAAAAAATGGTATTCCTGATTATTCAAAAAATGCCATGGATACTCAATATTCCCAGTTGAAGAAATTAAAATCAAGGTTGTCCAGAATAGATTCCTCAGGCTGGAGTGTCAGCGATAGAGTTGACTATCATCTTGTTAAAGCTGAGCTTGATGCTTTTGAATTCCATCATACTAAGTTAAAGCCATGGTCAAGAGACCCGGGTTTTTATTCTTTTAGATCTGGAGATGCTGGCGCTTCAATGAATGTTCGAGATATGATGCAACCATTATATGATTTTTCAATTCCCCTTTCCAATGAGCAAATAAAACAATTCAAAGCCTTATTTAATATTGTACCTGATATTTTTAATCAGGCGAAATTAAATCTCACTAACAGTTCATATGATCTTGCAGAATTTGCTATTCGAAATAGTAAAAGGGAAGCTGAAATGTTTTCACGGATTGCTGAAGATTTAGAACATGAACATCCTCAATTATCTAATTCAGCTCAATTAGTTTCAAAAGAAATTCTTGATTTTCGAGACTGGATAATTCAATCAAGGCATTCTATGAAAAAATTTGCTGGTTCAGGTAAGGCAGATTATAGCTGGTGGATGCACAATGTTCAGTTTTCTCCTTGGGGATGGGAAGAAAGTAATGACATCATTCAAAGGGAGTATGATCGAATTATAACTTTTTTAAAATTCGAAGAAAATAGGAACAAGAATCTTCCTTTATTGGATGTAGCAATGAATAGAATAGACTATGAAACTAGTTTATTTAATGCGTTGAATCATGTTGTGAATTTTTTACGTGATAGTGAAATAATGACAATTGATGATTGGGTTAATCCATCTGACTATTCTGGTTTTAAAAACCTTAAAGAATTACAGGAAATTTTAGGTAGTGAGAAACATTCAAATGATGAGTTTTTATCAAAAAATACAAGTATTGATACTAAAGTGCGTCAAAGAGAAATATTACCTGGAGAATCGCATGAATATATTGGACATATGTTAGATGAACAAAGACAAGAGAGATTACCCCTAAGCCCTATTAGAAAAGCTGAACGAAGATTCAATATGGGCTCTATGAGATTGGAGGGGTGGGCGGTTGCTCTTGAAGAGTTATTAATGCAGGGTGGCGTTCTGGATGAGCGCCCTCAAAAAGGAAGGGAGATGGAGTATCTAATGAATGCCTCTCATATGAGTCTCGCCATCCCGGATATGAAAATGCATGCAAATGAAATTAACCTTGAAGATGCAAGAAAACTTTGCGCTGAGATTATGCCAAGAGGGTGGTCTAGACCAGAAGAGAACATGGTCTGGTTTGAAATGCAATCTAACCTGCGTAATCCAGGAGGATTCCATAGTAATGTTGTTACTGGTAAAGCGTATTTTATAAAATTATTTAGAGAAAGAGCTACTCAATTAGGAAATCAGTTTACTATAAAAGGGTTTATTGACGACTTTCTTTCTTATGGAATAATACCCATGCCGTTAATTAGATGGGAGATGACGGGTTATGTTGATGAAATGGAAGTTCATTGGAATTAAAATAAGGAGTTTATCTCTTATGCGCATTAAAGTTAAGTCCCTATTCCTCATAATAATAATTGCTTCTTGTAAAACAGATTATAGTAATCAAATGATTATGAATAAATATGAAGATCTTGTTACTCTATTTAAAGACTTTAGATCCTTACAAGAGCCATTAATTATGAATGAAGTCCCTGACTATTCGTATCAAACTATGTTAAATCAAAAAAAACATTTAGATACCCTCCAACTTAAATTAGGATTGATAGACACAGTCGGCTGGTCTAATACAGAGCGGATAGAGTATCATCTAGTTAAAGCAGAGATGCACGGTTTGGAGTTTTATCATGAAGTGTTAAGACCCTGGTCAAGAGATCCAGGATTCTATTTACAAACACAGGATGGAGCTGGTCCTACGCGTGAAGGTTATTTTTACTATGATCAATTTCCAATATCTGATGATGATATACCTGTGGCTAAGGCTAAACTTGAGGCGTTGCCATTAATATTAGAACAGGCCCGAGTTAATTTAAATAATGCCTCTGGCGATCTAGCATTTTCTGCATTGCATTATCTTCCTTATGAAATTGAATTATACGAACGAATTAAGGAAATGTGCAAAAAACATCACCAAGAATTATTTTTACCAGCAAAAAACGCACTTAGTGCCGTAGTAGAATACGGAGCATGGTTAGAAAAAAATAAGATTAATATGGTATTGCCAGCTGGAGTTGGTAAGGAAAATTATAACTGGTGGATGAAAAATGTACAGCTTGTGCCATATTCTTGGGAAGAATTATATGATATAATAATGAGAGAAGATGATCGTTTGCTAACAACTGTGAAATTAGAAAGAAATAAGAATAGAAATTTACCTGAACTATCTCCTGCTTCTACAAGAGAAGAACACTCAAAAAGAAAGGTAGAGGCATTAAAATTTGTGATGAGTTTTACAGAGTCTGAAAGTCTCTTTGTTGTACCGGATTGGATAGGTTTTGATGAGTATCTCTATGGAGCTAATGCGTTGGCAACAGGATGGAATGATACATTTGCAAATTCATATGTTGGATCAGGTGAAACAAACGAATGGCCTGGCGTAAGAGATTTTTTTCATCAAACAGCAGATAGAGATCCGTTACCAGAACAAACACATGAATTTATTGGCCACCACTTAGATCATGGTTATCACAAACGAGACAAACGAATTATTATTGGTTCCAATCGGCATTATGCCATAGAAATGATAAGATTAGAAGGATGGGCATTTTGGTTAGAGGAAATGATGATGCATGCGGGATACCTAGATAATAAATCCCCAAGGAGTCGTGAAATAGTATATTGGCAAGCAGCATTTAGGACTTGCCGTGCTATTGCCGATCTCAAAATGCATAGTAATGAATTTAGTTTACAGGAAGCTATTGACTATGTTGCTGAATGCGCACCTAATGGTTGGAATATACCCAATGGTCCGCACGCATGGTATGAAATGCAGACTAATTTACGGTATGTAGGATGGCATATGGGCATGGTGATTGGGAAACTAGCCATGAATCAGTTAATAGCCGAGCGGGTCAGGCAACAGGGTAATGATTTTACATATAAAGCTTTTTTCAATGACTTTTTTTCAGCAGGAATTATACCAATGTCGCTTGTTGAGTGGCAATTAACAGGGGATGACAAATCGCTTGAATTTATTTTTAAAAACTAATCAAATTGATTCAAAAGTGAGTCTTTTTCATTCAATATTAAATATTCCCTTCCTTTTGATTATCTTAACAATGAATCAAGAATTATTCGCCCAACCATATAATGTTTATTTTGATTGGCAACTAAGTTGTAGCACTAGAAAAGATAAATTTGATTTTATTTTACCCAAAGCTATGCGTAGGCATGGTATTGACATGTGGATAATTGTAGATAAAGGTCGTGGTGCTGAACCTATGACTCAAGATTTTGGGCCTGAAACAAGCTATGGGAATGGTATAATAGTGTTTACTGATAAAGGCGTGGGAAGAATAGAAAGAGTAGTCTTTGGAGGTGAGGGTGGTATGATTGATGAATGTGGAGCTTATGATTTTTTTCTAGAACCCAGTGAATTAAAAAAATTTATTAAGGAAAGAGATCCTAAAAAAATAGGTATAAATTATTCAACAGAAAAAAAAATAATGCCAATGGAAGGAAGGCATGCTGTTGATGGTCTATCGCACACTGATTATAATAATTTAAAAACTGAAATAGGAAAACCTTACTCATCTCGTTTGACTTCTGCTGAATTATTGATATCTGACTATCGTTCGGAAAGAGTAATAGGTGAAATTATTGCATTTTCTAAAGTTGCTAATACAACAATCAAATTATTAGAAAGAGCATTATCAAATGAGGTTATCATCATTGGCAGAACAACACAACTAGATATTGGATGGTGGCTTGAGAATCAACGTGAAAAATTAAACTATCAAAGGGGATGGCAACCAACAGTTTTCCTAAGTCCGCCTAATGGTATTGAAATAGCCAATACTGATCGCGTCGTTCTACATGGGGATATACTGCAAATTGATTGG
>CAZPIF010000049.1:0-9091 GCA_964586565.1 uncultured bacterium | reverse complement strand
AGAGTCAATAAGATTTTGGCAAAAATATGCCCCCATAGAGCCTGATAATTGATATTGATAAAGATGTTTACAATTATACTTTGAATAATTAAGTTTCAGTATAAAGCCATTTAGGTAATCCAGAGTTAATTGGCTATAAAAAAAACCGAGGTAATATGAAGTGGAAGATTAGCACTATCAAACCATCTTCATTTGTGCGCAGCAAAGTCATTGAGTTATTTATACTGACTTCGTTCATATTAGGTCAGGGCTATGATGTTACTGGTCGAGCATTTAATGAAGCAGGGAAGAAGTTAGGTCCTGTTAGGCTTGTGATTTATGACCAAGATAAAAAGAAGGTTATTGAATTAGAAACGCCTAATAACGGAAAATTCAAATTCAAGAATATTCCTGATGGAAAGTACACAATGAATATATATGGTCCTGACGGATATGGTAAAACTGAAAATTTTTCTGTTAGTGGTGCAAAAATATCTGATTTTAATCCAGCACTTAATCCAAATCCAGATCAGGTGCAAATTAAAATGGAAGCTGCAGGGAATGGTGCATCATTAAATTGGCAAGCAGTTTCAGGGGCAAAAGAATATTTAGTCTACCGTGATAATAATGAAGTAGCGACTGTCAGTGAAACATTTTATCTTGATGAAGTAGAACCTGGAAAGACTTATGCTTATAATGTGGTTGCAGTAAAAAATGATCAGACTATGGGTACTAGATCAATCACAGAATATGGTAAAGCATCAATGTCTCCACCTGAGAATTTTGTCGCTGAACCAAAAAAGAACACAGTGAAGTTAGTATGGGATGCTGTAGAAAATGCAACTGGCTATACAATTTACAAAGATGGTAAAAAACTTAATTCCACTCCTGATAATTCTTATACAGACTTTAAATTAAAATTTGATACAGAATATTCTTATACAGTTGCAACTTTAGATCACCATTCAAATGCAGGTAATCAGTCAGTAAGCATTTTTGCATCTACGCACCCTGAAATACCAAAAACAAAAGGTTTGAAGGCTGAGAGTGGTGCCAATCAAGTAACACTTAATTGGAAGACAACAAAAAATAGCATTAAGTATTATATATATCAGAATGGAGCTCTAGTTGATTCAACTACTGGATTGACTGGAAGTATATCAACAGAGGCCGGAACTGAAAATTGTTTTTCAGTTGCAGGTGTGGATAAATATAGCTCTATTGGTCCTAAATCTGATGCCGCTTGTGATAAAAGCCAATTTAGTCCGCCAGATACTATTAATGTTGTAAATGATAGACGAAATAACAACCTGATTAGTTGGTCGCTTGTTGAAGGTGCAAGTTCATATAACTTATATGCAAATGGTAAATTGCAGACAAATACTACAAAAAATGAGATCAACCTAAAAAGTTTGAAGTGGGATACTGAATACACATATTATTTAACATCACTGACTGAAGATGGTGTAGAAGGACCTCCATCAGGTGAATACAAAGTAACAACTGCAAAAATATTTATAATTGAAGGGTTGCTCCTTGATGAAACAGGTGATGCTAAAAATGTAGATCAGGCAAAGGTGTTTTTGTATGATAGCTCTGGTGTAAATCTTCTAGAAGAATATGTTGTACCTAGGAATGGAAAATTTCGATTTGAGAAAGAGATAATAGCTGATAATTACACTATTATGGTATATGGTAATGGTAGCGGCAATGGTGGTGATAGAGTCCAAGTTGTAGATAGTGATATTACGGACCTTAAAATAAACCTTTCCACAGAAGGTTTAAGATCTAATGTGTCAGTTGAAAGAGGAGTTGGGCAATTGACTGTTCACTGGTCCGATATTCCTCAAGCAAAATCATATAACATTTATAAAAATGATCGATTAATTAAGAATGCTATTGGTGATACGTCTTATATTGATATCGTAGCTCCTGGTGTCCCAACTGCATATTTTGTTCGTTCTATTGATCTTTATGATCTTGAAGGCCCAACATCAAATACTGTAACTGAAAAAGCATCATTTCCACCTCCAGATTTGACTATATCTGTAATTGCAGGAGGGTATGCGGTTGAAGGTAGTGGGCGATTAATTAATCTAAGCTGGCCAGCTGTCCCAGGGGTTAATCAATACGCGTTATATAGAGATGGCGAGTTATTGTCAAAGCAGTCAGAGCTATTATATGAAGAAAAAGACCTTTCCTGGGATACAAAATATGTCTATGGAATCAATTCTATAGATGCTGATGATCTCGAGGGAGTAAACTTTGTTGATTCTATTTTTACTCACCCTGAAGTAACAGCGCCAAATTATAAATTAGAGGGCAAAGTAAATTCCATTGAGATATCTTGGGAAGCAATACCTGGAATGGCAGGAAAATATAAAATTTTTAGAAATGGTGGTAATATAGCTGATCTTGATGCACTTGGATTTATTGACCCAGTTACACCAGGAACTGAATATTGCTACACTGTTGCTGCGGAAGATACATTTAAAACAGTGGGGCCAGATGCCGAAATTCAGTGTGCAAAAGGTTATTTCGCACCACCAGGTAATTTTACTGGTAGAGTACTTCGTAATTATGCTGCTTTTACTTGGGAACCAGTCTTAGCAGCCTCAGGATATCGGATCTATAGAAATGGTGAGCTTATCTTCGATACCCCAGACCTTACTGAATACGTAGATGCAGATTTAAAATATGATACATACTATACCTACGAAGCCTGCAGTTACGATCAAGAAGGCGATGAGGGTCCGAAAATAACATACCCTGTTACCACCCATGAAGAAGTATTAGCAGTGAGTTTGACTGCAGAAGCTGATCTTGAAAAAATTACATTGAAATGGGATAAGTCAAACTTACGTGTTGACCATAAATATCGGATTTATCGAGATGGTGAAATGATAACATCTATTACAAATACAGTATATGAGGATTTTGTGCCTCCAGGTAAATACTATTGTTATGACATTAAGGTAATGGACAAGTATGATACTGAAGGTCCTGCTTCAAACTCTGAATGTCAAAAAATACTTGTAAATTACCCTCGGATGCTAAAAGTAACTGGTGATGTAAGACGTGTTCTATTTAGTTTTAAACAGATGGTGGGTGCAGTTGCCTATAATATCTATGAGGTAGATAAAGAAACGGACTCATTACGTTTTATGACAAAGACTAAAAGTACTTACTATGAGGACAAGGGACTAGATTTTGATACAGAATATTGTTACCAAATAGCGAGTGAAGATGGTGATGGAGATGAAGGCCCAAGATCTCCTACAATGTGTGGATATGTATTACCTCCACCTCATCTAACCTTGATCGAAAAGAAGTTTATGGAAAATACTGGAAACGGTATGTTGGATGGCAGGGAAAATGGTTGGGCAATATTTAAAATTGTAAATGACGGTAGAAGTCCAGCTAGAGAATTAAAACCATGGCTTCAGCCAGAGGATGGCACAATGACACCATCTTTAAAAATTGACTCTGTAGAGACGATACCTTTTCTTGCTGTAGGTGATACTCTACAAGTGGAGTTTTCCATTTATGCAAAACTTAAAATTGAGAGTGGTGATAGGAAATTCTTTTTTAGAATGGAGGAGTTCTCAGGTATGGATCTTGAGCCTGAGCCAATTTCATTTCCAACTTTAAAAGTTACACCTCCAAATCTTGTTGTTACAGACTTTGCAATTGATAATGAATGGGGACAACATTATGTTCCAAAAAATGAAACAGTAACAATGACAATTAGGGTGCAAAACCTTTCTGTTGGTTTAACTGATACCGCAAGTATCAAATTTTCTAGAGATAGTTCATTTGTTTCCAATGATATAGATGAGTTACATGAGTTTGGACTTATCAAGGGGGGAGAGCATATTGATCTTAGTTTTGAAGTGCTCACTAGGGCTGATAATTTTGAAATAGAGCTTCAACTTTACGATTATTTTGAAACAACCAAAACTATTCCAATATTTATAGAATCAATGAAGGTTTATAAGGGTAAAAATGATTTAATTCTATATGAAACGCCGTATCCAAAAGATCTTACAGTTGGTGAAAAAGCAATATCACCAGAAATCATAACAAACATACCTAAGGCTACCCTTGAAAGAGAAACAATTGGCATAGTGCTGGGCAACCTAGCATTTTGGGATTCTACTATTGTTAGTCGATCTTCTACTAAAGATAATGTCATGCAGGTGAGGGAATATTTTCATGGTTTATTTGGCTTATCAGACCATGAGATAATTCCAAGTCAGTACTGGCTATTTAATGACGGTATTACAAGTGGTGATTTCAAAACAATCTTTGACCCGACTATTGGGTATATAAAGAAAAAAATTATATCTAATATTGAATATTCTGAAAAAGATAGTCTTGATCTGATTATATATTATTCTGGTGAGGGAACCACGCATAATAATGAAAAAGTATTAATTCCTTATGATGCGAACTTATCTAAAAGTGCATCATTTTTTTCTGTGCAAGATCTGTACTCAGATCTAGCTAAACTTCAGTCTATGCCAGAAGTAGGGGAAATTACTTTATTTATGGATGTTGATTTTAATAATGCTTCCTTTGAGCAGAATATTATTAAGAAAAGTGATATCAAAGAAGATCCGAAAAAGAAGAAAAAAAGGAAGAAGAAAAAGAAGAAAAAAGGTGAAGACGAAGATTCAATTGTTAAGCTACCTAAAGAAATTATGCCACCAGAATCAATTACAGTCTTTTATGCATCAAATACTACACAACTGGCTTATGAGCATCCCGATTATAAAAGTAGTATGTTTACGTATTTTCTACTTAAAGGTCTGAAAGGTGAAGCTGATAATGGTGATAAAAAAGTCACAGTATCTGAGTTGCACAATTATGTTTTAAAAAATGTTGAAGACTCAACAAAAACACTTTATAAAGATCTGCCTCAGGTTCCAATTTTGTATACAGGTAATCCAGATCGAGTGTTGTTCAAATTACCATAAATAATTAATGATTGATGGTAAATGTATAATCGGTTATATGTAAAGTATCTCACCTGGATCTTCATATTAGTATTTTGCACTAATAAGGGGCTATCAGAGACAGTAACTATCACTGGAGAAGTAAGGAATCCAGCAGACAAGGTAGTAAAAAAAGCAACAGTATCATTAAGAAGTTTAAAAGATGAGATTCTCTATGAGGATATAACAAACCGTAAAGGTGAATTTAGGCTAGAAGAGGTAGAGCCAAAATTTTACTATTTGCTTGTAGAACATGATGGTGATGGATCAAAACGTATAAAAATCAATCCTAGGAAAAATAAGAATAAGGATTTGTATTTGAAAATCAATCTAAACGGTCAAGAGCAACCTGTAGAATGCTACTTGTTTGGAGATGAACCTCCCACATTATTTGACCCGATATTGAATATTAAAAACATTGATATACAAACTTCACCATCTCATATTAATCTAAACTGGAGGGATATTAAACAAGCTAAGTTATACACAGTCTATGAAAATGGAGAAAAAGTATACGTTGGTGAGGATACTAGATTTGAAAAAGATGTTTTACCTGGAGTTGAATATTGCTACACTGTTCAAGCAGCTGGGAATTATGGATTAATGGGACAGATATCTCAGAAATTTTGCAATAGTGCACCCACAGAATCGCCTAGAGATATTAAAGAGGAAATATATAAGAATGTTATATCTTTATCTTGGAGTCCTGTCGATGGAGCCAAGTCATATGTTATTTATAGGAATGATAAAAAAATAAATGTAGTCAATACGACATTATATAAAGATGATAGCCTAGAATTTGCAAAAGAATATTTTTATAAAATATCTGCGTTAGATGGACTGAGTATTGAGAGTAAGCCTTCTGTTGAGATACTTGCTAGGACTCATGAATCAGTAGATCTTCCCATTTTATCATCAATGAATAGTAAAACAAATATTACATTAATCTGGAATGAAGTTCCGGGCGCATTAAGCTATAATATTTATAGAGGTAAAGATCTGGTCAGTTCTATTGATGGTACTACTTTTACTGATCCAATGCCTCCAGGAAAGAGATACTGTTATAAAATATCATGCAATGACAAATATGGTGTTGAATCAGATTTTTCGAATGAGCATTGTACAAAGGTGCCTTTAGCTCCTCCGTTGGGTTTGTTGGCGAATGCTGATGTCTCAAGCATGCATTTAAATTGGGATGAGGTAAAAGGAGCTGATTATTATATGGTGTATGAAAGAATTAGTCAAGATTCTATTTCATATACAGGAGAATCAAGATCTACTCATTTTAGAGTAAAAAACTTAGATTTTTCAGAAGATGTGTGTTTTGTTGTTACATCAGTTGACATGGATGGAGATGAAAGCGAATTTTCTTTGCCAGCATGCAATGTAGTTTTAGACCCACCACATTTTATTATAGAGAATATGGTGATAAACGAACCTTCTGGAAATGGAATAATTGATGCGAAAGAAAGTGGGCAATTACAATTCGCTATTTTTAATGATGGTCAGAGTCCCGCTTATCAAGTTATTGTATCTGTCTTACCAAAAGAGCCAGATATGTTTTTGATTCCTGGTAAACCATTTATTTTAGACACGCTTGAAGCAGGGAGAATAAAGTTTGTAAAGATAGATATTAAAGGTATGCTACAATTAAGATCTGGAGAACACGATTTTGAACTTAAACTATTGTCTAAAGAAAATATAGAATTAGACGAACCCTATTTTTTTCAGGTTGAAACAAAGTCAATGATACCTCCTAAAATGATCATTGCAGATTTTGCGGTTTCTAATGAGTTTGGTACACAATATATCCCTAAAAATGAAAAAGTAAATTTGACTTTGCGTGTTCAAAATGTTGGGGAGGGTGATACAGAATCTGTTTCAGTTAATGTGGTGAAAAATCGTACTTATACTATGCCAGATTTTACTGGAAACCTTACATTACCAGGTTTTCAGCCTGGTGATTATATGGATATTGATATTCCTTTAATAAGTCCAGAGGAAAATTTTGCTTTTGAAATTGAACTTACAGATTATCTTGGTCGCACATCTAAACAGCGCATTGATCTTGAAACAATGCGCAACTATAGGCCACCTAGAGAGTTAAATATTCAAGATATTGGAACTGAAGAGATAGAATACTATCCAAATGAACTCGGTGAAATAGATGTTGATCGCCGTATACCATTAGGCAGAAAAAATCCAAATGGTCTTGCTGTAATAATAGGTACCCAACAATATGATGATAGAAGGTATGAAAATCTTGAATATGCTGATAGGGATAGAGATGTGATCAGGAAATATTTTAGTCAAGCATTTGGCCTTTCAGATTTTCAAATGCTTCCATCTAAATCATGGCAAATGGATGGTGGTCCAACAGGAGATGAGTTTAGATTAATTTTTGATCCATATCAAGGTGACTTGAGGAAACGTATAATTTCTGCAGAAAAATATTCTGATATGGAGGAAATAAATATTTTTATTTATTACCGTGGATATGGTGAATGGGTACAAGGGAGACCATTGCTTATTCCAAAAGATGCAAAATTCGATAGGCATATAACAAAATACCCTCTTGAGGAAATGATAAATAATTTATCAAGGCTATCAGTTCTGAGTAGTATAAATACAGTTACCTTATTTTTAGACATAACCTATTTGAATCCTGAAAACTCTGCGGAGTTATTATGGGATTTCCCTGATTTGCCTGATAAAATTTGTATACTAAGTTCAAATTCGAATGGTGAAACATCCCAGATATACAAGGACAAAAAACATAGTTTTTTCACATATAACTTACTAAAAGGGCTGGCAGGTGCAGCCGATGATGGTAATAGTTTTATAGACCTTGGTGAATTAACTGAATACATTTATAAATCTGTTCCAGCCAGTATAAGAGATCAATCTGGAACAAATATGCAGAATCCTAAGTTTAATGGTATGGATCTCAAGCGTATTGTTTTAGATCTTCGCTAGGAATAGTAAATGAAAAATCCAGTAAAGAATTCTTCTTTAATATATATTTGTTATCTATTTGTTTTTGGATGCTTTTCTGCACCACCATCCTGGGTTGACTCCTTACCAAATGATAAAGAATTTTTTCATGGTGTTGGATACGCACCATTCTCTGACTATGATAATCCTAAGGATATAGCAAGAGACTATGCAGTTAATGAAGTGGCCTCCCAGATTAAAGTCAATGTTACATCTGATCTGGAAATAGTTGTTGAGGATATAAATGGCAATGTAGATAATATGATAAAATCAGTTATGAAATCACGTGTGGACTTATTGCTTCCTGATTTAGAGTTTATGGATCAATATAATACAAAAACTGGGGTTTATTATTACGTCAGGTTGCATAAAGTTAAATATCGTCAAGCTATGGAGCGATTGAGACAGAATGCAATTAGTACGTCTTTGGACCATATAAAACTTGCTGATAGTGATTTTAACATGAATTCTTTCTCTTTAGTCCAGAAAGCTTGGCAAGAAATTTTCCCATTTCAAGATGAACCAATCACGGTGTTTTATGAAAATGAGAATATTAATCTCTATACTTTGATAAAAAGAAAAGTTTCTACGTACAATAGCCGTCTTGCATTTAAAGCAAAATTAGAAAAAGATATTTGTCGAACATTTGTTGATAGAAGTAATTCGATAGAAATAGAGGTCATGGATAATGAGAACCAAAAACCTCTTTCTGGAGTACCAATAAATCTTAAAACACGAGACAGCGTCTACACTATTTACTCTGATATGAATGGTATTGCTAAGCAAGTTCTATCAAGTCAAATTTGGGTTTCTGCATATTCAGTAGAATTTTCTTTAGATGTTGATAAATTATTTCAGGATACTACTAATGAATATTTAATAACACTAAAGCCCACAATTAATTCTATTAGCATGAATGTTATTCCTGCAAAAGCTACTATAAAATCTGATGAGAAAAATTTAAATGAAATATTATCAGATCCGATTATAGAATTGGCTATAAAGCAGTATATGAATAATAAATTAGAATTTGTCTCAAGTGACCCAGATATTGAAATTTATATCAATTCAAATACAATCAAAAAATCTAGACGTATGGGTAATAATTTCCCCTATTTTTC
>CAZPIF010000048.1:0-9217 GCA_964586565.1 uncultured bacterium | reverse complement strand
GCCTTGGGCCCACTCAAAATTATCCATTAATGACCAAGCAAACTATCCTTTACAATTAACACCATCACGAATCGCAAGTTTTAATTCTTCAAGGTGAGAACGATGGTAATCTATTCTGCGTTGGTCATCTATTTTTTTATCAGCATTAGGGCCATCAGAGTAGGAGCATCCATTCTCTGTAATATAAATATCTTCAACATTGTATTTATTTTTCAACTGTATAAGTAAATCATAGATTCCAGCGGGGTATACCTCCCATCCAAAATCAGTGGTGGGCCCCATTTCTACATTTCTCGGCATGTTTTTGCTTTCATCTATTTCTTCATTACGAATTACTCCACGACTATAATAATTGACCCCTAAAAAATCTGTTTTTGTTGCTATAAGATCTAGATCATTTTCCTTAATAAATCCTAGGTCACTATCTGCAATAGCATTCCTTTTTTTTAGTTCTTCAAATAGGGCTAACGGATATTTACCTTTATATAGAGGTTCTAAAAATAGGCGATTAAACATATTGTCAAAAAACCACGATGCTTCTTTATCATATTTACTCGGTGAGGCCGGTATAGATGTATTGAGGTTAAGTGTAATGCCTGCCTCAGCATTTCTTGAATTTATTTTTATCTCAGGCAGTGCCATACCATGTGACAGTAGTAAGTGATGAGCTGCTGATAAGCTCTTTGGCCAATTATTCTTAATCCCAGGGGGTTTATAACCAGCAATATATCCAATGTGGCTAACACACCATGGCTCATTATGAGTAATCCAGTATTTTACCCTGTCACCAAGATGTTTACTTACATGGTGGCAGTATTTTACAAATGCCTCTGTCATCATTCTATTTGTCCATCCACCTTTATCCTCAAGACCTTGAGGTATATCCCAGTGGTTTAATGTTACAAATGGTATAATATCATACTCTAGGAGGGTATCAACAATACGACTATAGAAATCTAGACCCTTTTGATTAGGAGCATTCTCCTCTCCTGTTGGGAATATTCTTGGCCAGCTAATTGAAAACCGATATGAATTAACTCCAAGTCTATTTAAAAGTTCTATATCTTTTGACCATAAATGATAATGATCACATGCTATGTCTCCAGTATCTCCATTTTTTATATTACCTTTGGTATGGCTGAACTTGTCCCATACAGATGGGCCTTTACCATCTGTATCTGGTGCTCCCTCAATCTGATAGCTAGACGTGGCTGTACCCCACATAAAGTTTTTTGGAAAGGTATCCTTTTTAAGCATCTATTATTTCCTTATTATCAGAATTTTTATGAATAGTTTCTAGCCATCCTGGGGAAGCCGCATTGACTAACTGTTTTGTATATTCATTTGATGGAGATTGTATTAAGTCTTCTGATGGGCCTTCTTCAACGATAGATCCATTTTTTAACACAATAATTCGATCTGCTAAATATCTTGCGGATGCTAAATCATGTGTAATAAATAATATTGTTAAATTGTTTTCTTTTCGCATTCTAGCGAAAATTTCAAGAATATCCATTCTTATTGACACATCAAGCATGGAGGTAGGTTCATCAGCAATAATTATCTGAGGTTTTAGACTTAGTGCTCTTGCTATAGCAACACGCTGTCTTTCACCTCCAGACATCTCATGTGGAAATTTATTAGCAAACTTTTCTCCAGGGGACAGTCCTACTGTTTCCAGCATTTTTATAATATAATCAAATAATTCATCTTTGCTTTTTAGTTTGTGTCTGAGTAGAGGTCTTGATAGATGATGATAAACAGTGTGGATAGAGTTTAGTGACCCAAAAGGATCTTGGAATACCATTTGAACAATTTTTCGATATTCAAGTGGTACATTACGGGCTTCGGTGACTTGCTTATTTTCACCGTTTAAGTAAATTGTTCCTGATGTAGGACGAATTAAGCGTGTCACTAATTTTGCGATCGTACTTTTGCCGCTCCCACTTTCACCAACAAGCCCAACAATCTCTCCCTCTGATATTTTAAAAGAAATATCATCGACAGCGGTTAATTTATTTTTGTTAAACAGTCCAGGTGACTGGAAAGTTTTTCTTAGATTTTTAATTTCAATAAGGGGTGTGGTAGGAAAATCTAAAGAATCTGGCTTCGAGAGGAGGCCTTCCTGACGACTGCCTGAGGCTGATGGTATCGATCCTATTAATTTTCTAGTATAGGAGTGTTGTCCACCTTGCTTAATATTTTCAACCTTATCTATTTCTACGATCCTGCCATTCTTCATTATTGCTAATCTATCTGCAAATTCAAGTAACAAATTCAGATCATGAGTTATAAATAAGATTGTGAAATTTAACTTTTTTCGTAACTCAATAATTTTTGCCAAAATTTCACGCTCTACTATAACATCAAGGGCGGTAGTTGGCTCATCCATAATAATAATCGGAGGCATAATAGCAAGAGCGATAGCAATTACAACACGCTGTTTCATTCCGCCTGATAATTGATGGGGGTGGCTATTTAATCGGTCTTCATCAATATCTACTAGAGACAGTAATTCTTTTGCTTTAGTGTCAGCATCAATACCCACTAAATCTTTATGTGTTTTTAATACATCAGAAATTTGTTCTCGTATCGACAACACAGGATTAAGTGCATTTAATGCGCTCTGCATTACAATAGAAATTTGTTTCCATCTAAATTTTTTTACATTTGATTCTGATGCAGAGAGAATATCTTCTTCATTAATTCTAACAGAGCCATTGCTGATAAGTCCTGGTGGGGGCAATATTCGCATCATTGCTTGGACTACTGTACTTTTACCACTTCCAGATTCACCTACTAGTCCAAAAATTTCCCCAGCATGAATCCCAAATGATATGTTATTAACTGCTCTTACAGGTCCCGTATTTGTTATATAATCCACAGATAAATTTTCAATAGATAGTAAATAATTATTCATTGTTTTTCAATACTGGAGTTACTCCATCCTTTATCAAATTTCTGGGTATTTTCTCACGCCATAATCTTTCTGAGATTAAGCGAGGATTAGTTACTTCATCTATACCAAAATTAATCAAGGTAAGCGAAAAGCTTACAAGGGCAATACTGAGTCCTGTAGGTACAAAGGTCCACCATGACTCAGTCAATAAGGCTAGGTCATTACTGGCCCAATAGAGATTTGTCCCCCATGTTACTGTACTTATATCTCCGAGCCCAAGAAACTCTAGGCCTACCTGTGCGCCTATGGCATATATTGATGCGCCTATAAATGACGATGCAAGTAGAGATAGCATTCGAGGCATGATCTCAACCAGAATAATTCTAATATTTTTTTCTCCACTCACTATAGCAGCCGATACAAAATCCCGATTTCTAAAAGTCATCATTTGAGACCTAATCACACGCGCATTCCACGCCCATCCTGTAAGCACTAAGACACCTAGTAATGTCCCAGGACCAGGTGGAAGCCAGCTAGCAAGGATAACCATAAGAGGAAGACCTGGCATAACTAAAAATATGTTTATGATCAGTGATAGTATATCATCAATTCGTCCACCATAAAATCCTGCAATCCCACCAATTAATGCACCGATTATTACAACTAAAATTCCAGTGGTAAAGCCAACAAAAAGTGTCTGTCTTGCACCTGATATTGTTTGCGCAAATACATCTTGGCCTTGGCCATTTGTTCCAAATAAGTTTTTCGTAGATGGGGGAGTTAGAGGCGTGCCCAGAAATTCGGTGGGTGATTGAATAAAAAATGGCCCTACGATTGCGATTAAAATGAAAAACAGGATGATGTAGGTTCCTATCAATGCTTTTTTATTGCTTAGAATTCCATTAAACCAGCGTCTAAAAATATTGCTATTTTGAGTTCTGGAATTCATTTTCGGGTTCTTGGGTCAAAAACTAAAATGGCAATATCAACAAGCCAATTTGCTGCGAGTACTGCAAATGTAATGGTCATGAATATACCTTGCATTAGAGGGAAGTCTTGTGCCTTTACTGCTTGAAGAAGTAAATAGCCTTGCCCTGGGTAGGAAAAAATAATTTCAGTAAGTAGAGCTCCACTTAAAACAAATCCTAAAGCCATTCCAAAACCAGTAAGATTAGGTAAGATTGCATTGCGCGCTGCATAGCGTAGCATGATAAGTCGAGATGAAATACCTTTTGCATTTGCAAAGGTTATATAGTCAGCACCCAGAGTGCTTATCATGGTGTTTCGCATGGACAGCAACCAACCACCAAGGCTTACAAATACCATTGTTAATGCTGGCAAACTTGCATGATGTAATACGCTAAATATATAGGGTAGATTAAGACCTGGTGTTACTTCATTTCCATATGCATGGCTCAGTGGAAACCAATTAAGTGAGAAGCCAAAAATATATAAAATGAGCATTGCTAACCAAAAGTAGGGGAATGCTCCAAGAAATGCTAAAACTGGTGGCAGGAATGTATCTAGCTTACCTGTTCTATTCCATGCTATAAAAACACCTAAGAGTGTTCCAAGTGAGAATGCAATTATTAGGGATAAGCCTGCTAAGAATATTGTCCAGAATAGTCCGCTTGAAATAATTTCTGAAACAGGCTCTGGAAAGTAGGCAATAGATGTACCAAGATTGCCACTTAAAATTCCTTTTATATAGGACCAATACTGCATTAGTAAGGGTTCGTCCGTTAATCCAAAGCTTTGCCTCATTGCATCTATTGTTTCTGGTTTTAGCTTACCACGAAATCTTGCAAAAATAATTGATGCAGGGTCACCTGGCATTAAACGAGGAATGACAAAGTTTAGTGTCAGGGCTGCAAATCCAGCAATCAAATAAAAGCAAAGTCGTCGAATAAGATATAAGATTGATTTGCTCATCGTTTTTTCACGTTTAGGAGTGTAAAAATAAAACTTGGTTGCTCATTATTTGATAGTGGACCATATGGATTATTTTGGCTCGGGAAATTTGTAAAGTATTTTGTATTACATTCACCCCATGCAGGTTCAGCAAACAGAGGTATACCAGGAGCATGCTCTATAAATAGGTGTTGTAGATTTTGGATGATGTTTTGTATTTTATTTTGATCAGAAGTTCTTTCTAGTGATTTTATTAACAAATCTGCCTCACTCAGCCCAAATCGATGCCAGTTTAGATCTGCAATTTCACCTAGTGGCTTAACATATTCTGAAAACATCATTCCTTTGAAAAAATTATAGGGCGTTGCTCCTTTTTCTGCCCATCCTATTGACATATCAAAATCACCAGTTTGCATTCTACCAATCCAGGCACCAAAATCATATGTTCGAACTTTTGTTTTAATGCCTACATTCTTTAGGTTTTGGCTTATAACCTGAGCTGAACGAATCCAGTCACTCCACCCAGAAACTACAATGATATCAAGCTCCAGAATTGAACCATCTTTATCTAGCCTTTGATTTTTTTTATTTTTTGCATATCCAGCATCATCCAGTAATGCATTGGCTTTTTCAATATTGAATGAGGTCCAATTTTCTTTTTTATCGATATCTGGTGAATGCCACTTTGCCATTGGACCTGAAAGGCTAGTCACGTGTGCAGGCTCTGTATAGTTATACATACCAACCTTCACTACTTGGGGGCGATTGATTGCGTAGCTTATTGCTTTTCTGACTCTCACATCGCCTAGTATGGGATGTTTTGTATTTGTATGTAGAAAAGTAGAATATCCTGTATTGGGAAACCAATACTGATGGTGCTCTGGATCCTTATCAACAAAAATACGTTCAATGGCTGGTATAAAAGCACCTGACCAGTCTAGTTCTCCACTTAGTAGTGCGAGTGTTACTTGTTCATTGCTAGAAAAAGCGGGAAAAATTAGTTTATCTACATGTGGTTTATCAGGCTGCCAATAGTTTTCATTTTTTCCTAGCTCCCATATCTGACTATCGAAACGAAGTATCTCAGTATATGGACCTGTCCCTACTGGTTCTGGGTTACTATATTTAAGTGGATCATCTATCTGACTCCAAATATGTTTTGGTACGATGTATGTCCCAGCAATGGCATCAAAACCTGGTACATAAATTCTTTTGAAAGAGACCTCCAGCATCGTGTCAGATTGAGCGACTACACTTTTTAAATATTCCCATGAATTTCGAGTATCCAGTGCTGGGTACCTTTTAGTTAAATTGAAAGTATAGGCGACATCATAAGCATTAAAGGGTGTACCATCTGACCATTGCACACCAGATCTAATTGTAAATAATAATTTTTTATTATTATTTTTCCACTGATAACTTGTCGCTAGCCATGGTACCCACTCGGCTTTTATAGGGTTATAGATATACAAGGGCTCATAGATACCACCTCTTGTTGGCCACCTCGGTATTGATGCAGGATTCAAAGGTTCAAAATTCCTTACCCAAGATAAAAACTGTTCTTGGTAAATTATTAATCCTTCTTTATCTCGAGAAACATTTCTATCACAAGATTGCATAATTAATAATCCAATAATGAAAATTTTATAGAATATGTTTTTTGGCATTTATATCTATAAATTAAGTTTCTTTTGAATAAACTCTGATGTAGTCTATTTCCATTTTTGCAGGGAAAATGCTGTCATCGATTCCCTTTGCTCCGCCCCAAGAACCACCAACAGCAATATTAAAGATAAGATGAAACCTTTTATCGAATGGCCACTTTGCCCAGTTATTATCATTCTTAGGATATCGTAATGAAACTGAATCGTTTACTTTCATAACAATTTCATTTTCATTCCACTCCAGAATGTATTTATTGAATTCTTTACACGCGCCTGGTATTTTTACATAACCATGCTGATCCGTGCCAGCTATATCGCCAGCGAAAAGAGCAGCATTATGGATACTTGTAACAATTATGTCTTCATCAAATCCAACATGTTCCATGATATCGATTTCACCACTTAGTGGCCAATTTCCATATTCCCAGTCTGTTGGTAGTGCCCATAGAGCACTCCAGGTGCCTTTCCCGGGTGGTATTTTTGCACGAATCTCAAACCGGCCATATTTCCAGCTGTTTTTGGTTTTTATTCGTGCACTTGTATAATTAGACCCTTGCAGAGCTTCTTTTCTGGCTTCAATAATAAGTGCGCCATTTTCTATCCTTACATTTTTTGAATCATTGGTGTAATGCTGAGATTCATTATTTCCCCAACCCCCACCAGTTACCCAGTTAATTGCTGTATCAATTCTGGTGATGGGAGGGTCACTAATATATGTCTTAAGCTCTTTATTTTTAAAATATGTACCTCTGAGTCCTTTTTCTCCATTGGGTGAGGTTAGGTGTGAACTTGGGACAGGCTGTTTGGAAAAGTTTTTACTCTCCCATCCAAATATCATTGCTTCTCCTCCACTTTCTTCAAAATAATCAATAATAACCGAGTAGCTTTTACCTTCTTCAAGTTGTATGGTGCCGCTTTTTTCAGTTGGGGGTTGAGGGTTCCAGTTATCAATTATCATTCTATTATCTATTGAGAGCCGAACGCCATCATCAGATATTATGAAGAATGTATATTCGCTGGTAACGTTTATATTGATTTCTCCTTCCCACCGTACTGAAAAATTATCATCAGGTATTCCTTCAGGGGTGAAATAAGATGAGCTCTTTCCATATGCCTCAAAGGAGGGGGCACCGGTACCTAGATCAAAAGTCCAGTTTGAGGTATCGATTTTTTCATTTTCAAATTCATCATGCCACACTAGGTCCCATCCAGGGACTTTATATTTATCGGTAGTGTTTCCGCAAGAATTTGTAAAAAAAATTGTACAAATTAATGCCAGGCTTAGAATGATAATTTTTTGCATGATTTTGTTTATATTATATTATTATAATCGTTGACGTTTGATTATCAATTTATGCCAACTTTAGTACGATAATTTAGAACTAATAGTAATCACTTATAAATAAGTGATTCAAAATTACAAATAAAATATAAATATTATTGTTAATGTGATATGTTTTATTGGCTGTAAAGTCAGTGCGCGTTAACGTTTTGTAATAGATTATTTAGTTTTTAAAAATAAGATACAAAAATGATTAAGTTAGAATATTAAGAATTAACTTAATTACCAAAGGAGCAAGGCAAAATGGGATACAGGTTTATTAAAAATAATGTTTTAGCTACTATATTTTTAGGGATTCTCAATGCGCAAACAGTAGCAGTTACATTCCAAGTAGGGATGGGAAATGAAACAGTAAGCAATGGTGTATGGCTAGCTGGAGGGGATGCTGGAAATCCAGGTTTTGAGATGACAGACTCTAACGGAGATATGATATATTCAGTAACGCTTGATGTCCCACAGGATGCAAGATATCATTATAAATTTGTCAATGGGCCACTTGATCAATGGTGGAACGGTGCATGGGAAACTGTCCCCGAAGCTTGTGGTGTTGGGCAACACTTTGATCGTTATGTCGATGTTGAATCTGAGGATATGGTCTTGGTGCCTGTGGTATTTGGGACATGCGATTATATCGAGCCTATCTATGTAATAAATGATTTTAATGAGCCACTAGATGTATTAGACGAGGGCGATGGGGCATTCTGGGAGGAATATGATGAGAGTGAGTCTGACTTAAACTTCAGTAACCTTTCTCAAATAACAGATACAGAATATACTTTTGATGGTAGTCCAGTAATGGGTTGGAACTATGGTGTTGTTGGTACTTTTAGTTGGGGTGGCTATACTGCTGAATTAAGTCTGTTTGACCAAGTTGTAGATCTCTCAGGTTATAATTACATTTCATTTAAATTACGTAACCTTACCCAACCTCAGATTGGCGGGGTCTTTTTTAGGTTTGTACTTTTTGATGTAAGTAATACTACATCATGGTCATCAAGAGATGATGTTGAGGTTTGGTTTTCCTTTTTTGAGGGTAACCAATCACCGTTGTATAACGATTCTGAAGACGGTTGGGTAGAATACAGAATACCGCTCCAATCATCTGGGACAACAGCTCCAGGAACATCGTACACTCAAGGATTTACCAAAACTGGTTGGGTTGGGATACCTGGAAATAATATCCTAGATATTGATCAGATTGGAGGGATTGCGATTGAGGTTGTTAGCACGACCCAGGGAGCAGTTGCTCAGGGTGAATTTTTACTGGAAGATATTCAGGCTGTATTTTCACCTACTATCCTAGGCTGCACAGATGTAAATGCTTGTAACTATAACCCTGATGCAGATGAGGATGATGGTAGCTGCTATGAATGTAGTGATATTACTTTTAGGGTTGATATG
>CAZPIF010000047.1:0-9397 GCA_964586565.1 uncultured bacterium | reverse complement strand
TCAATATGGGTATCGGTATCGTATTTATTGTGGATTTTAATGATGTGAGCTCCGTAAAGGATGCGCTAAAAGATTTAACAGACATCTACGAGATTGGAACAGTTGTTTCCGGCAAAGGAGTCAATATTGGATAAAAAGTTTCCGATTTTTTTAGCTCATTTGAAATGGATGTCATCTCTTAAAAACACACGGAAAGTCAGGGCAAAATCTTTTTAACAAAAATTAATTCAAATCCAAAACCATCTAAATAAAATCAATTAAAATAAATACACGTGAACACATGAACACTTTTTTAATATGATAAATATAGCAATCATCCAATTTCCTGGGTCCAATACAGAACGTGAAACAATCATGGCTTGCCGCCGTGTGGGGATGAACCCGATTGAATTTTTATGGAACGAGCCGGCTGAATCTTTGTCCGACCTTGACGGCTTTGTGATCGTGGGTGGATTTTCCTATGAGGACCGATCTCGAGCTGGCATTATTGCTGCTCTAGACCCAATAATGAAACAAATTCAAATAGAAAGTAAAAAGGGGAAACCGGTTTTAGGAATATGTAATGGTGCGCAAATTCTTGTAGAAAGCGGTCTTGTTCCTGGATTAAAAAATAATCAACGTGGGGTTGCGCTTACTGACAATAAAAGGATTAAGGGCGACCACGTTTTGGGCGTGGGATATTATAACACCTGGGCAAACTTAAGACAGTCTGCCCCCACCTCCCGCTCAGCATTCACAAGGCATTTAAAACAAAATGATTTAATAAATATTCCCTTAGCTCATGCAGAAGGGCGTTTTATGATTCCTGAATTACTTTTAAAAAAAATGATAGAAAACGAGCAAGTGCTCTTTCAATATTGCAAGGATAATGGTGAGGTTGTTGACGAATTCCCGTTTAACCCAAATGGATCTATATATAATATTGCTGCCATTTGCAACGCCGGTGGAAATGTAATGGCCATGATGCCTCACCCCGAAAGAACCAATAATGGGGATCCTATTTTTTCCTCAATGAAAGAGCATATCGAGCTTGGTGCCCCTATGCCAAATTTTTCTCTCGATTTAGAGCTGAACATTAATAGCGATATCGTAAAATATTCACCCAGCGAAAAGGCAAGTCAGCTAATTATTAACCTTATCATTACTGACAATGAAGAAATTTCAGTAAGGAATGCCTTAAAGAATTTAGGGTTTGATGTTTCGATTAAAAGGCAGAAACACTGGGAAATTGAAATCGATGAGGAAAGCGCAACTATTTTAAATGATATAAACAAATCGGGCGAGCTTTTTAATTCAAACAAGGAGCACATTGGAGAAATAGAAAAAGCAGATGATAGTATTTCTATACTGGTAAGAAAAAAAGACGATATTCATGGGAGAATAAAACTTGAAACTTTGAAAAACAAATTTGGCACAGAAGGGATTAAAAAAATAACTAGCGGTGTAATATGGAATCTCTCATCTAATAAAGGTAATATTAGATCTGAAATAAATGAAATTTTAAACACAAACATACTACACAACCCACTATCACATGAATGCTATAAAATCAACTGAACACTATAAACCCCGTATTCTTGCAGAGCTAAAGAATACATTAACTGAAACAAATTTAAGTGCCGGCATTAAAAAGACAGGAAAAGTCAGAGACCAGTATAAAATTAATAATAAAATTGTTTTAATTACGACAGACAGACAAAGCGCTTTCGATCGTGTTTTGGCATCTATACCATTTAAAGGTCAGGTCTTAAACCTTACCAGTGCTTGGTGGTTTGAACAAACAAAACATATAATTCCTAATCACGCATTAGAAATTGCCGACCCAAACGTCACTATTGCAAAAAAATGTAACGTTTTTCCAATAGAATTTGTAGTAAGGGGATATATAACCGGCAGCACAAGCACCTCCCTTTGGACCGTCTACAAGAATGGTGACCGTGAATATTGTGGTAATGCCCTACCAGAAGGTTTGAAAAAAAATCAAAAACTAGAAAAAAACATGCTAACACCAACAACCAAAGAAGAAGATCATGATCGACCTATTTCACCAAAAGATATAGTGAGTGAGGGTTGGATGAGCCAAGAAGATTGGGACTATTGTAGTGCAAAAGCGCTTGAGCTCTTTGAGTTCGGACAAAAAAAAGCTGCTGAAAACGGCATGATACTAGTAGATACAAAATATGAAATGGGGCGCGACGATAATGGTGAAATTGTTCTAATTGATGAAATTCACACTCCAGATTCTAGCCGATATTGGATAAATGAAACATACGACGAAAGAATGAATTCTGATCAAGAGCCACAAAACATTGATAAAGAATTTCTTCGTCTTTGGTTTGTAGATAATTGTGACCCCTATAATGATGAAAATCTACCAGATGCACCCGAAGATCTTGTGGCTGAGCTATCGAGCAGGTACATATATTTATATGAAACTATAACTGGTGGCATTTTCCCATTCCCCGATTCTGGGAAATCTATTCAAAACAGAATCAATGACAACTTAAAGGATAAAATATGAAAGCAATAATCATTATGGGCTCTACATCAGACGAGCCTCATGCAAAAAAAATAACAGACGGTCTAGACAAATATGGAGTTGTATGGGAACAACATGCTGCCTCTGCTCACAAAGAACCACTTAAGGTCCTTGATATATTAAATAATAATAAAGATTCTGATCGAGTTATATATATTACCATAGCTGGGAGATCTAACGCGCTTTCCGGTTTTGTAGCTGCAAACTCTGATTTTCCTACAATAGGCTGCCCTCCTTTTTCTGATAAAGCAGATATGATGGTTAATATTCACTCTACGCTACAAATGCCCAGCAATACTCCGGTTCTAACTGTGATTGATCCTGGAAACTGTGCCCTTGCTGTAAAGCGGATTTTTGGTGTATAGCCCCCTAGGAGCTATATCTCCACTAGATGGCCGTTACCATAATAACGTAAAAGAATTTCACACATATTTTTCTGAAGCTGCTCTGATGCAGTATAGGGTGTATGTGGAAATAGAATACCTGATAGCGCTAAGTCAAAAAAAAGAGGTTAAAAAATATTTAAAAATTGATCAAAAAGAGTATCCCCAACTAAGAAAAATCTATCAAAATTTTGATCTAACTTGTGCAGAGCAGGTGAAAAAGATTGAGTCAGAAACAAACCACGATGTAAAGGCAATAGAATACTATATACAAAAAAAAACTAAAAAGTCACTACACCCATGGATTCACTTTGCATTAACCTCTGAAGATATAAATAATATTTCCTATTCACTTATGTGGAAACATGCCCTAGAGCAAGTTTATTTACCAACCCTAGAATTAATGCAAAAAGAAATAGTCTCTCTTGTAAAAAAACATCATAAAACACCCATGCTTTCTCTAACCCATGGGCAGCCCGCGACTCCAACAACCTTTGGCAAAGAGCTCAGTGTGTTTTATAAAAGAATCCAAAAACAAACTATTAAAATAAAGAATCATAATCTGCTAGGGAAATTAAGTGGAGCCACTGGCACCTGGTCTGCCCACAATATTGCATTCTCTAATATTAATTGGCCAGTTTTTACATCTAAATTTGTAAGCAGACTGGGATTGGAGCCAAACTTAACAACCACTCAAATTGAATCTCATGATAGTATAGCAGAAAGCTATCAAAATATTTTGAGGGTTAATTCTATATTAAAAGACCTCTGCCAAGATATGTGGCTATATATTAGCAGGGGCGTTATTTCACAGAAAAAGATTAAGGGAGAAGTTGGGTCATCAACAATGCCTCACAAAATTAATCCTATACAGTTTGAAAATGCTGAGGGAAACCTTGGCATTTCTAGCACACTACTAAACCACATGATTCAAAAACTACCAGTTTCGAGAATGCAGAGAGACCTAACCGACTCAACAGTATTAAGAAACCAGGGGGTTGCTCTTGGATACTCCTTCATATCAATAAAAAGCATTTCTAAAGGAGTCTCAAGAATAACTTTAAATAAAAAGAAAACCGAATTTGAATTAAACGAACACTGGGAGGTGCTTGGTGAGGCAATCCAAACCATACTCCGCAAAGAAGGAAAAGAAGATGCATATGAAAAATTAAAAAGCCTAACCAGAGGAGAAACTGTAGATCGTGTTTCAATAAAATTATTTATTGAAAGCCTAAGACTAACCCAGCCTCATGAAGAAAAACTACTATCCCTTAGTCCTAAAAAATATATTGGACTCGCTCCCAAAATAGCGAATAGAATATAATGTGCGGAATAGTTGGAATATATAGTAAAAAAGAAAATGTAAGCGGGCATATTTATGATGGGCTAATTCAGGTGCAACATCGCGGACAAGATGCTGCGGGGATTTCAACTTGGGACGGTTCAAAAATGTATATACATAAAGACCTTGGGCTTGTAACAGAAGCTTTTAAAACAAATGAAGACATCCTTTCATTAGATGGTAATATTGGAATAGGACATGTTAGATATCCAACAGCTGGTTCAGATGATGTTAGTGAGGCTCAGCCATTCTATACTTCTAACCCCGTAAACATAACCCTTGGCCATAATGGAACATTGTTGAACAGCAAAGAAATCAGATCTAAACTAGAAAAAACCCACTTTTGCCAATTTAATACAAACTCTGACTCTGAAGTTCTTTTACACCTTTTTGCCTATGAGCTATCAAGAACAAATTTTAGAAAATTAAACAACTCGCATGTATTTAGGGCCCTGAAAGAAGTATTTGACCAGTGCTCCGGGGGGTTTGCTGTAACAATGATAGTTGCAGGAATTGGTCTGATTGCTTTTAGAGATGCTAACGGCATAAGACCATTAGCTGCTGGAAAGAAAAAGGGCTCTATTATGTTTGCCTCTGAGAGTAGTGCGATGGCAGCATTGGGTTTTGATTTCTTATCTGATGTAGAACCAGGACAAGCTATTATTATTAGCGAAGATGGAACTTATAGCAAAAAAAGACTACTTCGTGGAACAGGCCACTCTCCTTGTTTGTTTGAATTTGTTTATTTTTCAAGACCCGACTCTACGATAGATTCTATTTCGGTACACAAAACAAGACTTAGGATGGGTGATGCTTTGGGTCAATTGATATTAGAAGATTATAGTAATTTAGACATTGATGTTGTGATCCCAATCCCCGACACAAGCCGGACTGCCGCTATGCAAGTAGCATACAAACTTGGAGTAAAATACCGCGAAGGCTTCATGAAGAATAGATATATTGGACGAACCTTTATTATGCCCGGACAGAACATCAGGAAGCGATCTGTTAAGCAAAAACTGAACCCCATAGAAATTGAATTTAAGGGCAAAAATGTTTTGCTGGTTGACGACTCAATTGTAAGGGGACACACATCAAAAAAAATCATAGAAATGGTTAAAGGTTGTGGTGCAAAAAAAGTTTTTTTTGCATCTGCATCACCTCCGATAAGATACCAAAACATTTATGGAATTGATATGCCCGCCACAAAAGAACTTATTGCACACAAGCGGAGCCTGAGACAGATCAAAAATCGTATAGGCGCTGATGAGCTTATTTATCAAAAACTTACGGATTTAAAAAATTCTGCTCAGGCAGGAAACCCCAAAATTGAAAACTTTGAGGATTCTGTTTTTTCCGGCACTTATTGCACCGGAAACGTAACAAAAGAATTTTTGATTGAACTCGAGAATAGCCGAACTGATGCAAAAAGAAACTAAACATTTTTCATAATAAAAATTATGACACAAAATATATTGGTTATAGGTTCGGGAGCCAGAGAGCATGCTATAATCCGATCGCTTCATAAATCAAACGGTAATAATAAAGTTTTTTGCATAGCTACGAACCTAAACCCTGGTATAGCTGACCTCTGTACGGAGGTAGTGATAAAAGACATAAACAATCCGGTTTCAACATTGGAATATGCAAAAGAAAAGAAGGTTTCATTGGCATTTATCGGTCCTGAAAACCCCCTTCACTCTGGAGTCTCTGACATGCTCTGGGATAACCATATTAAAGTTGTGGGCCCTAAAAAAAAACTTGCCCAAATTGAAACCTCTAAAACTTTTGCACGAAACTTGCTAAGTGAGTATGGAATCCCGGGCTCTCCAAAATATCAAAATTTTAAATCTCTAAATGGGATTCAAAACTTCATAGAACAGCTTGGCAATAATTATGTTGTTAAATATGATGGTCTTGCGGGGGGAAAAGGTGTTAAAGTTTCTGGTGAGCACGTACACTCAACAGAACAAGCACTAGAATACTGCCAAGAGATTATAAACAATAATGGTTCATTTTTAGTCGAAGAAAAATTTATTGGTGAAGAATTTTCACTTATGAGTTTTTGTGATGGCAACACCCTAAAACATATGCCAGTAGTTCAAGATCATAAAAGAGCATATGAAAATGACTTAGGGCCCAATACTGGTGGCATGGGAACATATACTGACTCAAATCACTCTCTCCCATTTTTAAAAAACGAAGATGTATCTATAGCAAAAGCAATTAATGAAAAAACAGCAAAAGCACTAAAAGACAAATTTTCAGAAGGGTATAAGGGAGTACTTTATGGTGGGTTCATTGCAACAAAAAATGGTGTAAAATTAATTGAGTACAATGCCAGATTCGGAGACCCCGAGGCAATGAATGTTTTATCCATTCTTGAAACTGACTTTGTTGATTTGTGTAATGCGATAGTGGAAGAAAATCTTCACAATATAGACGTGAAGTTTAAAAAACTTGCGACAGTATGTAAGTATGCTGTCCCCGAAGGATACCCAGATAACCCCATAAAAGGAGAAAAAATAGACATTAGATCTGTTAAAAATAAAAACACCTTGTTCTATGGATCTGTCAGCATAAAAGGTGGTGATTTAATCGAGGAAGGTAGCCGCACAGTAGCCGCTGTTGGAAAAGCAAGCTCTATTTCAGATGCAGAAAAAATTGCTGAAAATGAAATTTCAAAAATAAAAGGTCCGCTGTTTCATAGAAAAGATATTGGCACAAGCGAGTTAATAAAAAAACGCATTAGAGTAATGGATTCATTAAGATGATAAACCTAGGTGTACTTGGGTCCACAAACGGAACAGACTTACAATTTATTTTAGATGGTATACGTTCTAGAAGGATAGACGCCAAGGTATCTGTTGTGATTTCTAATAAAAAAAGGGCATATATTTTAGAAAGAGCCAGGAGTCACAATATTCATTCAAAGTACATACCCCATCAAAACAAGAAAAGAAGAGACTTTGATTCCGAAATATCTAGAATATTAAAAAAACATGAAGTAGATCTTGTCCTATTAATTGGCTTTATGAGAATTCTATCGCCACAATTTTGTGATGATTGGAAAGACCAAATACTTAATGTTCACCCCTCTCTCCTTCCGAAATATTCTGGAGGAATAGATACAAACATCCATGAATTAGTTTTAAAAAACAAAGACAAAGAAACAGGCTGCACAATCCATTTTGTGACAGATGAACTTGACGCGGGGCCTATTCTAATTCAAAAAAAATGCTTGGTAGATGCAGATGATACAGTTGAATCATTAAAATCAAAAGTCCAGCAACTAGAAGGGGCTGCATTTCTAGAAGCTATACAACTTTTTTATAACAATGGATAAAAAACAAGCGTTAAAAATAATTCACAAAAAGTCTGAGTCAACACTTGTCTCTGCTCTTGGAATTAAAATAACTGAATTTGGAGATGACTATATATGTGGGAAAATGCCTGTTGATGCAAGAACAAAACAACCTTTTGGTCTTTTACACGGTGGAGCAAGTGTTGCTTTAGCAGAAACACTTGGAAGTATCGGCGCTGGGAATAATGTGGATCTTGATAAGTATTCAGTCGTTGGAGTTGAAATTAACGCAAGCCACCTTAGGTCGGTAAGAAAAGGATGGGTTTATGGAAAGGCAACACCCATAAGAATCGGGAGAAAAATACAGGTGTGGGAAATAAACATAACGGATGAAAAAGAGAAAATGGTTTGTAAAAGTCGTTTAACCCTAGCGGTGATAAAAAGACATGATTAACAACCCAGGGTTGAATAAAAAAGACACTAAAATAGAGCGTGCTCTTATTTCTGTATTTGACAAAAACCACATCTTGGATTTTGCTAAAGAGCTTGTCAGTCACGGAGTTGAAATTCTCTCCACTGGAGGCACCGCAAATACTCTGCGGGAAGGAAACATAAATGTTATTGATGTTAGTGACTACACCAATTTCCCAGAGATAATGGATGGGAGAGTGAAAACAATAAACCCAATGATAGAAGGTGGGATACTTGGCCTTCGCGATCAACATAAAGATGAGGCTATAAAATATAATATAAAATGGATAGATCTTGTCATCTGCAATCTATATCCATTTCAAGAAACTATCTCAAAAAAAGAATGCGACCTTGCAATGGCTCTTGAAAATATTGATATAGGGGGACCGACAATGTTGCGTTCTGCAGCAAAAAACCTTGGCTGGGTTACATCAGTTGTTGATCCAGAAGATTACTATCTAATAATGAATGAGCTAAAAAAATCAGGTGGAAAGGTTCCCTTCAAAACCAGAAAAAAACTTTCGTCGAAAACATTTGGTCACACATCACAATACGATACGATTATACATAACTACCTAAAGGACAAACCTCTTTCAGATAATTTCTCAATTACATTTAAAAAACATTCTGAAATGCGCTATGGGGAAAACCCTCATCAGGCGGCGGCTTCATATTCAATACCTGGCAACAATGAAGCAAATATCTTGAACGCAACCATTCATCAAGGGAAAAAACTTTCATATAATAACATAATGGACGCCGATGGGGCCTTGGCATGTGTTAAAGAATTTGAGAAACCAGCCTGTGTTATCGTTAAGCACTCCAACCCCTGCGGTGTTGCAATTGGAGAACGGTTAATTGATGTGTACACGCGCGCATTTGATGCAGACCCAGTTTCAGCTTTCGGTGGAATAATTGCATTTAATCGCCACTGCTCAAAAGAGGTTGCATCTGCAATAGCTGAAGTTTTTGTAGAAATAGTACTCGCACCAAGCTTCGACCCAGAAGCGCTTGAGGTTTTTAAAAAGAAAAAAAACCTGAGAGTTCTAGAAACTGGGGACTTTCAAAAAAGGAAAGATAAAGTCGAAATTCGCAATGTAGATGGCGGGATTCTTGTTCAAGATACAGACACAAGAATTTTAAATCAAAATGATTTAAAAATTGTTACAGAAAAGCAACCCTCAAAGAAAGATATTGAAACCGCCCTTTTCACCTGGAAAGTATTAAGACATGCCAAATCAAATGGTATTCTTATTGCAAAGAACAACACAACTGTCGGCCTTGGGGCTGGTCAAGTTAGCAGAGTTGATGCCGTCCACATGGCCCTTAAAAAAGGCGGTGAAAACGTTAAGGGGGCG
>CAZPIF010000046.1:0-9428 GCA_964586565.1 uncultured bacterium | reverse complement strand
CTAAAAAAATCGATAATCGATATGAGCATGAATATTGGACGATTACTTAAAGCTATAAATGAAGCACCTCAGATCACAGTTTCTGTTGTTGATGGTCCATGTATTGCTGGTGGATTTGGTATGGCATGCGCTGCAGACATATTTGTAACAATGAATAGTTCAATTTTTAGACTTTCCGAAACTAAACTAGGACTAACTCCCTCTCAGATTGCTCCATATATACTTAGTCGCATGAATTTTTCCAAGGCTCGTATGTTAATGCTCTTGGGTGATACAATTGATGGTGAAAAAGCATACGAAATGGGAGTAGCAGATTATCTAGCAAAATCAGTAACAGAATTAAACATAATTATTGATAAGATTAAATCAAAGGTTTATCTATGCTCTCCAAATGCTATTGCTAAAACAAAGAATAATCTTAGTTTAGAACATTATATTGATATTCAAAAAGCATCAGAATTATTTTATGACTGTATAAATCATAATGAAGGTGAAGAAGGTTTAAAATCATTTTTTGAAAAAAGAAATCCATTCTGGACATTAGAAAAAAAAGAAAAAAGCCACTAATGATTCAGAGTCAAGTCTCACATAATTATAAAGCATTAGTAGTCCATAAAAATAGTAACGATGTCAAAATAAATATTGAAGAAAAATCTACTGTAGATCTGCCTAGAGGTGATCTACTTATAAAGGTTAAGTATTCTTCATTGAACTACAAGGATGCTCTCTCTGCCTCGGGTGCCCGTGGTATAACAAACCAATATCCTCATACACCTGGAATAGATGCTGCAGGTATTATTGAAGAATCTAATAATGATCAGTTTCCAGCTGGCCTTCCAGTTATAATAACTGGCTTTGACTTAGGAATGAACACCAGTGGTGGTTTTTCAGAGTATATAAGAGTACCAAGTAATTGGGCACTGAAATGTCCTGATGGTATGACAGCAAAAGAGTCTATGATGATTGGTACTGCAGGCCTAACCGCGGGCCTTTGCGTTAATGCGATAGCTGAAACTATAAAAATAAAAGATTCAAAAATTATTGTTAGTGGCGCAACTGGTGGTGTAGGATGTTTAAGTATCAAATTATTATCACACCTAGGAGCAAAGGTTACTGCACTTACAGGTAAGATGAATAAAAAAGATTTTTTATATGATCTTGGTGCAACAAAAGTCATAGACAGAATGGAATTTGTTGATTCTACTAGATTACCTCTCAATAAAAAGGAATATCATGGGGCTGTCGACGTTGTAGGTGGAAAAATACTTTCAAGTATTATTGCAAGATTAGACTACGGCGGTAAAGTTGCAGTATGTGGTAATGTAGGTGGCCCAGAATTTAATACTACAGTATTCCCTTTTATTCTCAGATCTAATTCTCTTATTGGTATAGATTCTGCAGAGTGCCCAGTTAATAAGAAAAAAATAATATGGGGAAACTTTGCTAATAAGTGGAGATTAAACTCTCTTGAAAAAATAACCAAAAAAGTTAGCCTGCAGGATTTAATACCCGAAATACAAAAAATTCTTCTAGGAAAACAGGCTGGTCGAGTTTTGATAAAACTTTAGTATTAAACCAATAACCATGTTTGAAATATTTGATATAATTGATAAAAATATTTTACTTTGGGTACATAAGATTCATTTCCCTCTATTTGATCAATTAATGCCTTTTATCACAGACTCAGATAATTGGATTATACCAATTATTTTGTTAATTCTTGGTCTTGGATTTCGTGGAGGGAAAAGAGGTAAGATTGCTCTGGCTTTATTGATTATATCTTTATCCTTTAATGATTATATATGCGCACAAATTTTAAAACCTTTTTTTGGTAGGATTCGACCTTCTCACATTTCATTAGATGGATTGAATTTATTGGTCTCAAAAGGTGGAAAATGGAGTATGCCCTCCAACCATGCATCCAATATATTTACGCTAACAGTAATCCTGTCTTATTTCTATAGTAGAGTAAAATTGCCGTTATATTCTTTCGCAATATTAATTGCACTATCTAGAGTCTATGTTGGGGTACATTATCCTGGCGATGTAATCGCTGGGAGTGTATTTGGCTATTCAGTCGGATGGCTAGTAATAACTTTTTGGGTTATTATTAAAATGAGAGAATTAAAAAGAAGAAAAACATGGGTCTGGTATGAGAGTGACCCTCCAATTTTTAAAAATTAATTTGGCAACTTATCTTTAGGGGGTTTTACACCAAATGCGGAAAAGCCTTCATCCCTGTTAGGCATTTTTATTTCACCATTTTTCGCTTCAAATTTTTTTATATTATCATTCAAAGCTGCCAAATAGGCTTTCGCGTGTTGGGGCGCCATAATAATTCTAGAATGAACCTTAGCTTTAGGAACGCCAGGAAGTATTCTAGTAAAATCCATTACAAATTCGGCAGGAGAATGTGTAACTACAACAAAATTTGCATATTCTCCTGAACTTATTTTTTCATCCAGCTCAATATTTATTTGCTGAACATTTTTCTTTTCTTCATTCACGATATACTAAGACCCCTTTTTTGAACTAAAATCTCTTTCATTAAACTCTTCCCAGTCATCATTAATTCCATCAAATTGAGTGTAGTCTTTTATTCCTTCATTCTCTTCAATGTTCTTCGGATGTAGTTCATTCTCATAGATGTTAAAAAGATCTTTTTTCTTTTCAAATTCACTCGGATCAACTTCTTCTTCTTTTGTTTGATCAAGATCTTCAACATCATCACTATATATTTCTTGATCGAAGAAGTCCAAATTCTCAACTATGCCATTTGCCATAAGAAACTCTAAAAAATCAAGATATTTCCTATTTTTCAAATCAACTGAGCATGTCGGACACTTAAACGACTCTCTAAGATCAATTTCTTCTATTGTATTTTCACAAACTGGACAGATTAAACCTTCAAGCATTTATTTTTCTCTCTAAAATCGGCGGATAATATAATTTACACTTTCCCTGCTAGCAACAGTTTTACTTATATTAGAAAAAATTTAATTTGATAAACCCAAAAATTTTTCAATAATAAAATAATTTTCTTCAATAAAACCTTCTTCATTAGGCTTAATGATGACAGTGTATAACCTATCAGATATTGGGGATTTAAAACCCATTTTAATTGGAATATTTAATTTTAAACTTAGAACTGAAAGAGATTGGTCATAAGAATTAGTTAGATCTACTAATGCATTATAATTATTATTTATTTTTTTTATTATGTTAGTTGTTTTGATTACGCCAAAATAGTTTACATCATCATCATCATAAGTAATAATCTGCTCACTAGGAATTTCTTTATAGTAAAACAATCCTCTATTATTAACAACATATCTAATTTGATAATTTTTTTTATTGCTGTTTTTTTTTATTAAATGTGCGACTACCTGCGCTTGTTTTCGTTGATATGGAAGAAAAAATAAAATATTTTTTACACCTTTACCTTTCGATCCTATCTTGACTAATGGAGATTCCTCTGGTTTTTTATAAAATAAAAAATGCATTAATAATAGTATCTTTGTTCTAATTGAGATTTTCATATCAGAATATAATGCAACGATTTAATGACAAAAACAATCTCTACGTATAATTCATATAATAATTCCTTTATAAATTATAGATATTTATTCTAGGAAAAATTAATGTCATTAAATAAAAAGCTGTTTTGGGGTGGTCTTGGATGGGTGTTTGCAGGACCCATAGGCGCAATTCTAGGATATACCTATGCCTCAATCAATCAACAGAATCAATCCTGGAATCAACAATCCAATAATTCCTCATATAGAATGAAAACTAAGCCTGGAGATTTTGTTATCTCTGTAATGGTACTACTCGCAAAAGTAATGAAAGCAGATGGTAAACTACTTAAATCTGAACTTGATTATGTTAAAACATTCTTAAAACAACAGTTTGGGGTTGAACAAACTAGAGAATTAATGAGTGTATTTAAGGATATTCTTGAACAAGATTATCCATTAAGAGATGTTTGTCGCCAAATCCAAAAATCAATGGACCATCCTAGCAGACTTGAGTTAATCCATATTTTATACGGATTATCTGCTTCGGATGGAGATATCCATCCAAAAGAAGTGATAATCATAAAGTCTATTGCAAATTATCTCAATATAAGTAATAGGGATTATGAATCTATAAGAGCGACCTTCGCAAATGATAGAGAGGCCCCATATCGCATACTTGAAGCTTCACAAAATGCATCTGATAATGAAATAAAGAGATCTTACAGAAAAATGGCAAATAAATATCATCCTGATAAAGTTTCTCACTTGGGCGAAGAAATGCAAAAATTAGCAAAAGAAAAATTTCAAGCTGTAAATGATGCCTATCAGCAAATAAAAAAAGAGCGCAACATATCGTGAAAAAAGAAAGTCCTGGCCAATATCCATATACACGTGGTCTTTATAAGGATATGTATAAAAATAAGACATGGACTATGCGCCAATATGCTGGTTTTACCACCTCAGAAGATTCAAATAGACGTTTCATTAAACTTTTAGAAGAAGGCGTCACAGGTCTTTCTGTAGCATTTGATTTACCCACACAGATTGGGTATGACTCTGACCATCCAATGGCAATGGGTGAGGTTGGAAAAGTTGGGGTCCCTATTTCTATCTTAGATAATATGGAAAGCCTTTTTCAAAATATACCCCTTGATAAAGTTTCAACTTCTATGACAATAAATGCAACTGCACCAATTTTACTTGCATTATACATTGTAACTGCAGAAAGAAAAGGAACTCCAGCAAAAAAGCTTAATGGTACTATTCAAAATGATATTTTAAAAGAATACTCTGCCCGCGGTACATATATTTTCCCTCCTAAGCCCTCAATGAGATTAGTAACAGATATTATGGATTTTTGTGATAGCCATGTTCCAAATTTCAATACAATTTCGGTTTCTGGTTATCACATACGTGAAGCTGGCAGTACAGCACAACAAGAACTAGCATTCACTTTTTCTAATGCGATTGCCTATGTTGAATCTGCAATAAATATAGGCCTGGACCCAAATGATTTTGGTACTAGAATATCATTTTTTTTCAACTCACATAATGGGTTTCTTGAAGAAATAGCAAAATTTAGAGCTGCGCGTAGATTATGGGCTACAATAATGAAAAATCGATTCTCCGTGACTAATGAAAAGGCATTATTTTGTAGATTTCACACACAAACTGGAGGCTCTACCCTAACCGCTAATCAAATAGATAACAATATCATTAGAACCACTATTCAAGCTCTCTCTGCCACATTAGGTGGAACCCAATCCTTACATACAAATAGTAAAGATGAGGCTCTTGCTCTACCATCAGAAAAATCTGCTAAGCTTGCACTACGTACACAACAAATTATAGCCTTAGAAAGTGGAATCGCTCAATATCCAGATCCCTTTGGAGGCAGTTATTTAATTGAAGAAATGACTGAACGATTTTTTGAGGATGCAATGAAACTGATTACAAAAATAGATAATATTGGCGGAGCAGTTGCAGCAATTGATAATGGTTTTATTGAAAACCAGATTACTAAAAGCGCCTATCAATATCAAAAAGATATAGATGGAAATAAAAAATTAGTAGTAGGCGTAAACACTTATAAAGAAGACAAAGATCAAAAAGAAATATTACATAGTGTTAATTCAGATAAAGTAGAGCAACAAATTGAAAATCTAAAAGCGCTAAAAAGAGCACGTAATAATGAAAGAGTTGAAAATTGTCTTAAAAATCTTAAAGAAGCAGCACAAGAGAATAATAATATAATGCCTTATATTATTAAATCAATTGAGAGTAGTTGCTCTGTAGGAGAAATAGCAAATACATTACGCCTAGTTTTTGGCGAACATCAATAATTAAGGTTATTTAATTTGAAAAAAATTCATTCTGTTATATCAGCTATTTTTAATCCTTTAATGGTTGCTATAATAAGTTTTGGTCTTATTATATATGATGATATAATACTTCCATTAGATCACTTACTTTTCTTTATTGCTGTTATATTTACGACAATCCTTCCCTTCATCACTATAACATATTTTAAAAAAACTGGAAAAATTACAACTCTGAATACTCCAATTCGTAAGGAGCGTATTGAGTTACTTGCAATTTCAGCTATATATAATGCATTCGGATTTATTTTATTTGTAACACTGGGGGCTTCACCCATTTTAAAAGGTTTGATGTTTTGCTATGCCATTAATACCGCAATTGTTTGGCAGATAACACGATATTGGAAAATTTCAATTCACATGATAGGTATTGGAGGACCAATCGTTGCACTGTGGATATATGGATTTAATTATCCTTTAATAATGTTAACAATTATTATAGTAGTCTCTATCTCTAGAATTGCATTAAATGCTCACACTCCAACACAAGTAGTTGCAGGAACTGCTCTAGCAATGATTTTAGCTTACTTTGAATTAACTTATTTATTTCTTTAAAGATGATCTTTACTAACCTAATCACAACTAACCTCAGAACAAAAGAATTAGGTAAAGATATAGAATATTATCAACGCCTAGAATCAACAAATCTTGAATCCTGGGAATTAATTAATGACAATATAGCAACCCATGGTATGATTGTTATAACAGACAATCAAACTAATGGAAAAGGTAGAAATGGAAATACTTGGTTTATGAGCCCAAGTAAGGGTCTTACGATGTCATTGATATTAATTAAGCAAATGAAAATTAAAGATGCCGCATTAATACCCTTAGCAGCTGGAGTTGCTGTGGCAAAAACATTAAAAAATCGTGGTGTAAAGCCAGAACTTAAATGGCCAAATGATATTTTAATTGAGGGGAAAAAATGTGGAGGTATTCTTTGCGAGACCAGAGTCGCTAATGAATTAGTAAGTAAAATGGTTCTTGGTCTTGGACTGAATGTAAATGAAACAAAAAATGATTTTCCAGAAGAAATTAGAGATAGCGTAAGTTCTATTTATATCGACACAGGTTTTTCTAATCAAAGAGAATTAATCTGTGCAATCTTTACAACCTACTTTGAACAACTATTAAATGATTTAACTTCCACGAATAGATTCTGGAATGAATACTGTTCACATATAGAAAAAGAAGTATCCTTTAATTTTAATCAGAAAAACCATACTGGTATTTTTAAAGGTGTAAATGGTCAAGGAAAAGCGATTATTGATATTAATGGGGAGATTAAAAAATTCACATCTATTGAACTGATTGATTTTTAAAAAGATAATAACATTGTTTGTTCTTCTAGAATTGCAATACAAAAGTAAAGTAAGTTACAAGTGACCAACTATTTATTATGATCGTAAATATTGAAAATGAACTTAGTGCATTAAAAAATGAACTAAAAAACCATAAGCTTTACAGCTCGTTGAAATCATTAGACGATATTAGAGTTTTCATGGAAAGTCATGTTTTTGCTGTTTGGGATTTTATGTCTATCCTTAAAGCGCTCCAAAATACACTAACTAATACATCAGTACCTTGGCTCCCAAACAAAAATTCTACTATTGCTAGATTCATAAATGAAATAGTCCATGGTGAAGAAAGTGATATTAATGAAATTGATGAACCAAAAAGTCATTTTGAAATGTATCTTGATGCAATGACCCAAATCAAAGCTAATAAAGAGAATATTTATCTTTTAATTAACTCAGTCAAATCAGTAAGTGATGTTAACGTTTGCTTGGATAAGCTAAGCATTGATAATGGTGTCAAGAATTTCACTAAATTTACTTTTGAAATTATAAATAGCGATAAATCCCATTGTATTGCATCTGCCTTTACTTATGGAAGAGAAGATATTATTCCAGATATTTTTATTGAGATATTGGAGAAGATGGATCCAAGCAATAATCGTTATAACAAGCTCAAATATTATTTGGAGAGACATATAGAAATT
Source organism: uncultured bacterium (assembly GCA_964586565.1). Taxonomy (GTDB): domain Bacteria; phylum Fidelibacterota; class Marinisomatia; order Marinisomatales; family UBA1611; genus NZWG01. The sequence continues at coordinate 1,530 of CAZPIF010000046.1, read as the reverse complement.
GATGGTGACTTACATGGACCTATTGCAAAACAGATGACTGAAGAATTATGTGGGAAAAATCAAGTGAAATGGAATGAGGCAATCAAAACTGCTAAAGATTGTCTACAAAAAAGGATAGAACTATGGGATTCTATTTATAGTCAAATAAAAATAAACTATCAAACTAAATTAGCAATCTAAGGATTATTGTTTCATCCAGAATCATTATAGCATGCCTTCAATAGTATGTAGTTTATTAATCCCATTTTTATATAAAGCATAATCAAATGTCCATTTTAAGCACGCGGATCCTATCACTCCATCTTTTCTGAGAGCAATGTAACCAATCTGAAAATCTGGATTGCCATTATGAGCTTTAATTATTCGCCTCAATGCTTCTTCACAAGCTTGTTGCGGACTATAGCCTTGCCTCATTAGTTCAACGACAAGAAAGCTACCATTTGTTTTTATTACTTCTTCTCCCAGACCCGTTGCAGCCGCACAGCCTATATCGTTATCAACATATAGTCCTGCACCAATTATAGGACTATCACCTACTCGGCCATGCATCTTGAAAGCATAACCACTAGTTGTGCATGCACCAGAAATATCCCCTTTATCATCTTGAACTAAAATTGATAATGTATCGTGAGTCTCATGTGGGGTCAACTTTCTTTTTTTCTTTAACCATTTTTTCCATTCAGATTTTGATTTTTCTGTAAGGAGATTAGTTTCTTTAAAACCATTTGATATCGCAAACTTTCGAGCACCCTCACCAACAAGCATCACATGTTTTGTTTTTTCCATTACCATTCTTGCCACAGAAATAGGGTGCTTAATATTTTGTAAAAAAGCTACAGAACCTGCATCCCCTTTCGAATCCATTATACAAGCATCAAGGGTGACATAACCGAGTTCATCAGGGAGTCCACCATAACCAACGGAACTATTATTAATATCAGATTCAGCATGTCTAGCCCCTTTTTCAGCTGAATCTAATGCACTCCCACCATTCTTTAAGACCTTTATAGCTATTTCATTAGCCGGAATACCAAAATCCCATGTAGAAAGAACAATAGGACTATTCAGATTTGTTTTTAGATCTTCTGAGCTTTTAAGGATTGCTGGTGAAACTGCACTAGCGATACCCGCTCTAAAAAAGTCTCTTCTCTTCATTTAATTTTTATTATCTGCCATTATTTAATCAATAAAATCAGGAATTTTTTATTTATTGATAGTAAAGTTACAGATACTAGATCATATAGCTACTTTTCTTTTCAAGCGAATAAGAGTTATCTCCGCTGATACTCCTATCCTCAAAGGAGGCCCCCAATAGCCAGTTCCTCTATTAACATATATTTGAGTACCATGATGATTATAATGCCCAGCAAGATAAGCATTAGCCAATTTTGTAGGATATGTGAACGGCCAGAATTGTCCACCATGAGTATGTCCTGATAATTGGAGGTCTACCCCAGCATCATGGACAGAATAAATACTATTGGGTTGGTGTGCTAGCATAATTTTTGTTGTATTTTTATCAATATTTCT
>CAZPIF010000045.1:0-9459 GCA_964586565.1 uncultured bacterium | reverse complement strand
GAGGGGGGGGGGGTCAGCGATGTATTATTCGCCACTTGAGACTATAACGGCCTATGGAAGTTTTATGTGGGGACGTATATTTAAATGGCCCGATGATTTTTTCAGAGGTACATGGAGACTTATGATGAGAAGAAGGTCTTACTCAGGTAGTCAAGCAGATTTGGATAAATATGTTGGTGGGCGAACAAAAACAGATGGTATTAGTTTTGTTCAAACAATAAAAAGAGATAGCAGAGACCATCCTGAGTTTCCAACACTGGGTTCCCATTTTTCTTTAAATTCAACTCTTTCTGGTTGGTTTTTAGGAGGGCAGGAGAATTTTCAAAAACATATTATAAATTTAGAATGGTATACACCTACATTTTGGAAATTTGTGTTAACAACTTCCTTAAAAATTGGTGTTGCTAAAGAATTACCAGCAAGAGATGGAAAATCTTCATATATACCATTTTATGACAGATTTATAATGGGGGGGAATGGTATCCCCTATGGTAATCCCTTGAGGGGGTATGATGATAATCGGGTAGGGCCTATTACATCGAATGGTAACCCTATAGGTGGTAACACAATGATAAAGATTGGTTCAGAATTTCGGGTACCATTTGCTGAAAATCCTGTAGTTTACGGTCTGATTTTCGCGGAAATGGGCAATGTTTGGTCTTCAGAGGAGCTAATGGAAAGGCTAGATTTGCCAAGAAGTGGCCCCTTAGATTTAAAAAGATCTATTGGTGCTGGGATAAGATTTTTTATGCCAATGATTGGCATGCTTGGATTTGACATTGGTTATGGATATGATAGAGTTAATCAATATGGTGAAAAAGAACCAGCTTGGAAAACTACTCTTACTTTTGGGCAACAATTTTAATAATAAGGAACAACTTATGAATAAATATTCTAGACACTTATCATTTAATTTTATATTCCTTTTCTTTGTTACAAGCGGTTATTCGCAACTAAAGATTGGGTATATACAGTCAGAAAGAATTCGAACAGAATATGAGGAGTTCACAGATGCAGAATCTCAACTCCAAATGGAATACCAAAAAGTACAAGTTGAATATGAAAAAATGATTTTACAATTAGATAGTTTAAATAAAGATTACGAGGTAAAACGTCTTATGGCGTTAGATAAGGGTGAAAGTATAAAGCAGCAGATTATACAAATGGAACGTTCAATTCAAACTTATCAGGCAGAAAAAGTTGGTCCTCAAGGAGAATTAATGAAAAAATCAGCCCAAATGGAATACGAAATTCTTGGTAAGGTCAGAGAGGCTGTTCGCAAAGTAGCAATAAATAAGGGGTTCGACTATATCATGGATGCACAAATGGGTTTGCTTTATGTCAAGCCACAGTATGATATGACGGATGATGTTCTCCATGAATTACGTAATTTAAAATCAGATAAGTAAATTGGAATTTACTCTTAACGAAATTGCTACTCGTGTTAATGGGGTAGTTGTAGGAGATCATAAATGTAATATAGTTGGAGTATCAGAAATTCAAAATTCTGAACCAGGTACTATTACTTTTCTGGGAAACCCTATTTATTCAAAATTTGTTTCGAGTAGCAAAGCTGAGGCAATAATAGTTAGTTCAGCTGATTATCTTAAAGGGAAAAATGGTATAATTGTTGACAATCCTCAACTAGCTATTGCTACAGTTCTTGCTTTGTTCCATCAAAAAATTCTTGAAAAACCCTTCATTGATCCAACTGCGATAATTGAACGAGATGTTACATTAGGTTCTAATATTATGATTGGCCCAGGGAGCGTGATTCAAAAAGGAGCTAAAATTAAAGATGGATGTAGAATCGGTCCTAAAACTGTTATAGGGCAAAACACTAAATTAGGGAAAGACTGTGTTTTATATTCAAATGTATCGCTTTACAATGATATAATGATAGGGGATAGGGTTATTATTCATAGTGGCACTGTTATTGGCTGTGATGGTTATGGTTATGTAACGGTTGATAGTAAACATGAAAAAATACCACAAACAGGAAATGTAGTTATTAATAATGATGTTGAAATAGGATCAAATTGTGCAATTGACAGAGCTACAATAGGTAGTACAGTAATTGGAGAAATGACAAAAATTGATAACTTAGTTCATATTGCACATAATGTAAAAATTGGGAGAGGTTGTCTTTTAACTGCAGGTTTTGCTGTAGCAGGTAGTGCAGAAATAGGGGATTATTGTACTTTTGCTGGTCAGGCTGGAATAGCACCTCATGTTAAAATTGGTGATAAGTCTATCGTCGCTGCAAAATCTGGTGTCACAAAATCCTTGAAGGGAAATGAGGTTTATGCTGGGATGCCTGCAAGAGAAATAAAAACACATAATAAAAAAATGGCTTATATAAATAAGATAGAACGATTATACGAAAGAGTAGATAGGTTGGCTCAGAAGATCAATATAGAATAGTAAATTTATATATGGAAAGAAAACAAAGAACGATTAGGAGTTCCCAATCTTGTCAGGGTGTTGGTCTTCATACAGGCGTTAAAACAGAGATCACATTTCATCCTGCCCCAGAAAATTATGGAATACGCTTTATAAGATCAGATATACCAAATTGTACTGAGATTAAGGCAGATATTGATCATGTAGTAGATATTTCGCGTGGTACAACTATAGAAGAAAATGATGTAAGAATTCATACTGTTGAACATGCACTAGCTGCTGTGAGCGGACTAAGATTGGATAATATATTGATTGAATTAACAGGTAAAGAGCCTCCTGTTATGGATGGTAGTGCGAAAGATTTTGTTGAGTGTTTGATTAAAGCTGGGATACAAGTACAAAATAAGGAAAGAAAAGTTCTAGAAATTACAAGAGCAGTTAATTACACCAATCCTTACCGAGATATCGATATTCATGTTATTCCTTCAGACAGATTTAGGATTACATTTATGGTTGAATATAACCTCCCTGCTCTAGGCTCTCAATATGAAGCAATTTATAATATGGAGGAAGATTTTGCTTTTGAAGTTGCACCAGCTAGAACTTTTTGTTTTTTAAGTGAAGTGGAAATGTTAAAAGAAAGGGGGTTAATTAAAGGTGGCGGTTTAGAGAATGCAGTAGTCATAATTGATAAAGAAATTGATTCTATTGAAATTGAAAGACTAAAATATCTTTTTGGTATTGAACATAATATAATTCAAGGCGCAAATGGTATTTTAAATGGTAAAGTCCTCAGATTTAAAAATGAACCAGTCCGACATAAAACCTTAGATTTAATTGGAGACTTAGCACTTCTTGGATTTCCAATAAAAGGCCATGTAACAGCAGCAAGAGCAGGTCATGCAAGCAATGTTGAATTTGTAAAAAAGCTAAAGAAAGAGTATTACAAAGAATTGTCAAAATTAAAATCTAAAGAAAAAAATGAATAGTTTACGTAACAAGAAAAAATTTGATATAAATGATATTATCAGAATATTACCACATCGATATCCTTTTATTTTAATTGATAAAATTCAAATAAATGAACCAGGCCAATCACTAACTGCAATAAAAAATACAACTATAAATGAGCCTTATTTCCAGGGTCATTTCCCAGGACAGCCCGTTATGCCTGGGGTACTTTCATTAGAGATGATGGCACAAGCTGGTTCTTTTTTGATGTTGAATCAAGTTGATGATCCATTAACAAAAAATATGTTTTTTACCACCGTGGAAAAAGCAAGATTTAAAAAACCAATTACTCCTGGAGATCAATTAAATATCAATGTGGAACTTATAAAAAAGAAACTTAATTTGTGCAAATTCCAAGGCAAGTGTACTGTAGAGGGGACTCTAATGGTAGAAGGAATTTTCACTGCTAATCTTGTTGATAGAGCGAGAGAGTAATATTCCCACTTCAATACATCCAACTGCAGTAATTCATAAATCTGCTTTTTTAGGATCCAATGTTCATGTTGGCCCATATTCAGTTATTTCTAATAATGTTATTATAGGAGATGATTGTAAAATTGGTAATCATGTAACGCTTTCCTCAAACACAGAATTAGGTTTTGGGTGTACTATATATCATTGTAGTTCGATAGGTGAGGTACCCCAAGATTTAAAATTTGGAGGAGAAAAAACAAAGACTTTGATTGGTTCTAATACAACGATCAGGGAATATGTCACTGTAAATCGAGGTACTGAAGCATCAGGTGAAACAAAAATTGGTTCTGGGTGTTTATTGATGGCCACAACCCATGTTGCTCATGATTGTGTACTTGGCGATAATGTAATAATGTCTAACTTGTCTACTCTTGGGGGTCATGTTGAAATAGGTGATTGGGCGGTTTTAGGGGGTGGCGTATTGGTTCATCAGTTTACAAAAATTGGTACTCACTCTTTTATAGGAGGAGGATTTCGTGTTGTTCAAGATGTTCCGCCTTTCATTATAGCTGCTGATCAGCCTTTAGTATTTAAGGGTATTAACTCAATTGGCTTAAAAAGACGTGGTTTTAAATCAGAAGATAGAAAGCTGATAAAAAACATATATAAAATTTATTTTAATTCAGGTACTAATAGGTCGGAGGCAGTTGATAAAATATCGTCAGATATAAAGGGATCAGAAATCAAGGATAAAATTATTAATTTTATTAAATCTTCAGATAGAGGTATTATATAAATTACTTTGTGAAGATAATATTAATATTTTTTACGTTAATATGTTTTAGTGATTCTCTTTCAGGCCAGTTTAGATATCAAAAAACCAATGTAAATAATGTAATTTCTTCTTCTTCTTTATGGCTAAGTAATAGTTTATCAATAAAGCCAATGGGTTATAATAGACTTATAATACAATTGGGTTCATCAACTATTTTGGGCGGGGGTAGTAGCCATTTGTGGGTATATCCAAATATCGATATAGGTTTTAAATTGACAAAAAATTTATCAATAACTTCAAAATCATATGGGTTTATAGCGGGAAATGATTCACCGCAAGTATTAGGAGCAGGCATACAATACTACTATGGGGATAAAGATACTCTAAATTGGAGCACTTCTATTCAAAGGACTGAATTAATTGGTTTAGCATATTATAATATGCAATCCTTAGATATTAATATTAGTAAGTGGGTTCAATGGAATGATATTATATTGAAACTAGGCGTTGGTGGAATCTTTTATAATGGACAATATTTTAAATTACTTGATGATTTACCTAATACTTTTGAAGGAGAAATCAATTATTTTGGTATTAACCTTTTAAAGTCAATTTCAGTATTTGATTTAGGGCTTGAACTTAAAATTAATCCAGAAAGACTAACTATGTCATTATTTTTTCAGAAAGAATTTTTTTAATGAAAAAAAAGATATCAATCCTGGGTTCTACTGGATCTATAGGGGTTAACGCACTTAAAATTCTTTCCAATTTAAAAGATCAATTTGAATTAGTATGTTTGACGGCAAATACAAATTCAAGTTTGCTATTGCAACAAATTGAAAAGTTTAAACCCAAATCGATATGCATTGTTGATTTAGATTCTTATGAACAAATAAAAAATGAATTAGATTCTTTTGATGTTGAAGTTTTAACTGGTAGATCTGGTTTATTAGAGATTTCAAAAAGAGATAATGTAGATATAATACTTAATGCTTTGGTTGGAGCATCAGGTATGGAACCTACAATTAATGCCTTAAATGCTGGGGTCGATGTTGCACTTGCAAATAAAGAAACTCTTGTAATGGCTGGCAATATTATAAATTCAATACTAATGAAAAAAGGGTCTAAAATTTTTCCAGTTGATAGTGAACATTCAGCAATTTGGCATTGTTTATTAGGCGAAGATTTTAATGATATAGAACGATTAATCTTGACTGGTAGTGGGGGCCCATTTAGAACCAGAGATTTAGCCACATTTGATAGTATATCAATTGAAGAAGCATTAAACCACCCTAATTGGGATATGGGAAATAAAATTACAATTGATAGTGCGACGATGATGAATAAAGGATTGGAGGTAATAGAGGCTCATTGGTTATTCAATTTTAAAGCAGACGATATAGATATAGTAGTTCACCCCCAATCAATAATTCATTCTATGGTTGAAATGAAAGACAAATCAATAAAGGCACAAATGGGTTTACCAGATATGAAAATTCCTATTCAGTATGCCTTAACCTATCCAAGACATATAAAAACATCATGGGAAAGTTTAGATTTTTTTAAAATGGGTAATTTGACATTTGAGCAGGCTGATTTAGCTAAATTCCCCTCCATTAGTTTAGCCTATAGAGCGCTAGATAGATTAGGGACTGCATGTGCAGCGCTGAATCTATCTAATGATTTCTCTGTAAACCTTTTTTTAAACGGGAGAATTAAGTTCACGGAAATCTCTAGGATTAATGAAGAAATTTTAGATAATCATCCATGGACTTCTAATCCAAATTTAAGTGATTTACTTAATCTAGAAAATTGGGTTAAAGAATATTTATCAAAATATTGATTTAGTGGAACAAAAATAATATTTCATTGTAGATTAAATATATGACAACACTTTGGGCAACAATTATTATTCTTGGTGTATTAATCACCATACATGAATACGGTCATTTTATTGCGGCAAGATCAGTAGGAATAAGAGTAGAAAAGTTCTCTATTGGAATGCCTCCAAGATTTCTAACAATTACATCTATTGATAATGCACTACTTTTAAAGTTTTTCTTTTTTAAAAAAAATGAAAGCGGAAAATTTATTTGGCAGCCAGTTTTCCAAAAATCAATTCAAAAACCAGGAAGAATAGGATCTAACACAGAATATGTTATCGCATTGCTACCATTGGGTGGTTATGTTAAGATGGCTGGTATAATAGATGAAAATCTTGATATGCAAATTAGTTTAAAAGATGATGAGTTCATGTCTAAGCCACTTTGGGCTAAGCTTTGGGTAATGAGTGCTGGGGTGATAATGAATACTATTTTGGCTTTTATTATTTTTTCATCAATAGGATACTATCAGGGTTTTCCTAAAGTTAGCAATGAGCCAATTATTTCTGAAATAATTGATGATATGCCAGCTGAAAAATCTGGAATTCTTGCGGGGGATAAAGTTGTTAAGGTCAATGAGATTACAATTAATAAATGGGAAGATTTATCAAGTGAAATTCATAAAAAGCCTAATCAAGATATCAGTTTAAAAGTGGAAAGAAAAGGATTGTTTGTTGATTATAATATAAAAACCTCATCCAGAACTATATCTACTGGCCAAGGAGTCGATACTGTTGGTGCAATTGGAATTGTTCCTCTTGTTTTCTATGAGGATATGACTTTATATCAGGCATTTAGTACAGGTTTGAATCGTACAATAGGAAGTTTTGGGATGATTATTGAAAGTTTAAGAATGTTAGGAACTGGTTCAGCATCAGTTTCAGATTTTGGTGGTCCCATTATGATAGCTCAATTAGCAGGAAAAACGGCTGAAGCTGGGATGATACCCTTTTTTACTTTTATGGCATTGCTTAGTGTTAATCTTGCATTTTTGAATATATTACCAATACCAGGTCTTGATGGGGGCCATATTTTTATATATATATTAGAGGGGTTAATAAATAGACCCTTACCATTAAAAGCTAGAATTACAATACAGCAGGTAGGCATGACATTTCTGCTAATTTTAATGGTTACAATTATTTTTCAAGATATTTCAAGGTTGTTTAATTAGTAATACTTTCTAATTCAAGAATTAGAGCTCCATACTTTAGGTTAAGCCAAATTTTAACGGGATATCTATTCGGGCCATTAGAAAATAGAATAGACATTGTAGATTTATTTTTAAAACTTCTTTGATCAGTTTTTATAGGAGTTACTTTAGTACATAAAAAATCTCCTGATGCCACGCGAGTTTTAACACTATCTTCTACAAGAATATTTAACCTAGTCTTTTTCGATCCTTGTATAGTGTTAATCATTTTATTTTCCATATTTTTGAGATTTTTAAATCTCAAAAAATAGAATAAAGAATAAGGTGAATGAATACTTTGTTTAAATGGTATAGTATCATTATTTGAAATAACATACTTTTTGTGGTGATCAATAATTAGCTCGTTTGTTTTTTTGAAGCTACCTTCTTTTATACTTGATTTTAATTTTATCGTCTTAAGCGAGTCTTCACTTAGCCAAATATCAATTTTATCATTTATAGGAAAAATAAAGTTTGTAAGACCTATTGATTTTGCTGTGAATCTTACGTGATACGTTTTGATATCATTAATCTTAGTTTTTCCAAGGACCTCTAGTTTTGCTTTGGCAGCAGGGATTCCACCAAAAGATGCATTAAAATTTAGTGACTCACCAACTATTAATTTTTCATTACCATATAAAAAAATAGTGAAAAAAAATAAAAATACATTTTTGATCATAAACGAATAACTTTCCACTTATTATTTATTAGTTGATATATTTTTGAAGCTGATCCTTTTATTAGACCATCATCGATTAATATATCGATTTCGTTTGAAAATTCATCTTCAATTTTATCTGGATTGGTATATGGATTAGAGCCTGAACGGTTTACACTAGTCGTTGTTATTGGATTATTATATATTATAGAAAGTTCTTTACAAAAAGGATGTTCAGGAATGCGGATTCCAAGAGATCTATCTTTACCCGTGATTAATTCTGATACTATATTTTTTTTTATTGGAATAATAACAGTTGTCCCTTTTTTCATTTTTTGTGCAGCATCTTTTTTCAATTTTTCATTGATTTTCATCCAGGTCAAACTTTTTTTCACGCTGGAGCAAATTACGCTCATTGGCCCTTTTCTTTTTTTTATATTATTAAGACAGTCTATTGCTTTATTATTTTTCGCATCACATCCGAAACCATATATTGTATCTGTTGGATAAGCTATAATTCCACCATTTTTTAAAACATTACAAGCTAATTTTAGCGAAAGTGGATTGGTTCTGTGTATTCTTTGAAATTTATATTTTTTCATAACTGTTTTTTAGTTTTCCATCTTCGATGAAACCAAAAATATTGTTCTGGATATTTTTTGATACACTCTTCTAGCTTTGTAGTATAGCTCTGGGTTATTCCTTCAATACTTTTACTAATTGTTGGGACTGGCATTAATTTAATTTCATATTGTTTAAAACCTGTTTTTACGCAGACTCCTAAAACTATAGGAGCATGAGTATTAAGATGAAATAAAGCCGCTCCTTTTGGCGTTGATGCTGAATATCCAAAAAAATTGACAAATACGCCTTTCTTTTTAGCATCTTGATCGCTAACAAGCCCTAGAATTCCATTTTTTTTTAAAACTTGGTATGCTTTATCTAAAGATTCTTTTTTGTATATTTGTTTAGTGCCAGGAATCTCTCTTTGTTCGTGGAAAAATTTATTTGCACCTCTGTTCTTTTGTCTAAGTGCTATACCAACAAATAAATCAGTGTTTTCACCTAGCCATTTACCAAGTATCTCCCATGCTCCAAAATGACCCGATATAAATATAACTCC
>CAZPIF010000044.1:0-9509 GCA_964586565.1 uncultured bacterium | reverse complement strand
TCTTGAATATTTGATCCTTCATCAACAATGATGGTTAATCTATCTGTTACTGACCATACTTGGACCAATGAGAATATTAAGATGAAGGGTACACTGTCAAATTGGCTATTGTTTCCTGCGAATGATGATGGCATTGATGGAGATGAAGTTGAAGATGATCATATCTGGACTGCTCGCTATCCTATCTTTCAAGATGGAACCTATAGCTGGGGTGCTATTGAAGATGATGGCTCTGAAAATGAGATATCGCTGACAGAAGGAAATGATCTGGAGTTTACGGTTGTAGGAGATGCTATTGAAGGACAAACCAATTATGTGATACCTGCAGAGACTACTTTGTATCCTGGTGCTATTTTATTTACGGTTACGGATTTAACTGAAAATTATTGGGATCTTCGTTGGAAAGGCACACCCACAGGGTGGGAAGACGTTCCAATGTATGATAATGGTCAAAATGGAGATGAAGTCGCTAACGACCATGTATGGACCGTAGTAATTAATAACATTACTCCAGGTGATCATGAGTGGGGTGCTTCAGAGGGCGAGGTCTGGGTAATAAATGGAGGGAATCTATTATTTAATCTAGAGCAAGATATGATGACAGTCCATGGTCACACAGGCTACACTATTCAGGTTCCAAGTGGCGAACCCGTTACCAAAACAGTTTTGTTCACGGTAGACATGACTGAGTGGCTTGATCAAGAAGAGAATCTTGGAATGGGTATGTTTAGCAGTAGCAGGGGTGATGAGGTTCAAGTTCGAGGTAACTTCAATAATTGGGGCAGTTGTACAGAGTGCACAATGACTCGCGCACCAGGTACCAATGTTTACAGCATCGCGATAAATGTGACTGATGTAGAAGACAGCGAACATAAATTTGCATATTATATGGACCTAAGCACTGCTACGTTAGAAATACTCACAGAGAGATACGGAGTTGCACCGGTGGACTGGATTGGCTGGGAATTTTCACCCTCAGTGGGTGGCAATAAAGGATTTAATCTTGGGTTTGAGGATGGGTACAATATAATTCAATTACCTCAACATGCTTTCTATGATGTTTTACCCGGCGCAGTTCTTGAGGTGGATGAGTCTATGGAGCTTACTTTCACGGTTGATATGACCGCGGCTGCTGAGGTGGGTTTCGACTCTGATGATATCGTTTTTTTAAGGACCGATGATAAATGGTTAAACTATCTCCAGGGGTATAGTACAGGAGATGGTGTGAGTCACTATGGTGCAACACTCAATGATGATGGTACGTATTCATATACGTTGACGCTTAATGGGCCACTGCCCTGGGCTATTTCTTATAAATGGGGATTCACCGATTCAGAGTCTAATGCAGATATTGAGGAAGTAGGAGGTGGCCTTGGTGGAGCAGCAAGAATAAGGTATCTACATCGAAATTCAAATAATGATTGCAATTGGCCTGCTACGTATTCATTTCCACTAGATGGACCATTTGCGGCTTCTGATGAATCTGATGCTTACCAAGAACCATGGGATGCAGAATCGGTGTGCATAGCGCTTTTGGAAGTCGATAAAGATCAGCCACTACCAGAGCAGTATTATATAAGTGACAATTATCCAAATCCATTTAATCCAAAAACCAAAATGCATATTACAATTCCAGTCCAGTCTGATATTTCATTTAATATTTATAGCATAACTGGGTCTTTGGTCTATGCACATTCTGAAAAGGCTCTCATTGCTGGGGAATACGAGCTAGAGTGGAACGCTAGAGATATGAAGAATAATCCAGTAGCAAGTGGAATATATATATATGAATTCAGAGCAGGGAATGCATTTCATATAACCAAAAAAATGACATTACTAAAATAATAGTAATAAAAATTTCGTAGATGCTTTCAATATTTATGAGCATCTACGAAATGAATATGTTCTGTGGCCTGCAAAAAATATTTATTAATTGTGAAAAGTGTTTATGATTAAATCAATTTTGAGAAGTTTTTTACAAAGATCTTACCTCCTTCTATTGGCCTTTTCTATTTTATTGGGAGCGCCACAAATAGAAAAAATCGAGCCTCCGTCATGGTGGACACACTTTCAAGATAGAGACCTTGAGATATTAGTTTATGGGAAAAATCTTGGCCCTATCAATAGTGTTGAGGTTATTGATAAAAATAATAAAATAGCTAAAGGTCTTACAGTTGAAGCTTTAACTAATTCTCATAGTGATAATTACCTTTTTATTAAAGTAAGAATGGAAAATTTTTTTAAGCCGGGTCAGTATTCATTTATTTTAAATAGTAAGTCCATGGATAAAGGAGAAACGGTATCGTTTAGTTATAGATTTGAGACAAAAAACAAAAACCAAAATTATGCTCAGGGTTTTAATTCATCTGATGTTGTGTACTTGCTAATGCCAGATCGTTTTTCAAATGGAGATGAGAGTAATGATAATATAGATGGTTTGCTTGCAGGTACAAATCGTAAAGAACCAGGAGAACGGCATGGAGGTGATTTAAAGGGAATAATAAATCGCATACCCTACCTAGAAGAATTGGGTGTGACCGCAGTATGGACAACTCCAGTTTTTGAGAATGATATGCCGAGAATTGGTGGTGAATATAATGGTCATATCTATGGGGCTTATCATGGTTATGCAGCTACTGACTTTTATAATATTGATTCTAGGTTTGGTTCAAACGATGATTACAAATTACTTGTAGATAGGGCCCATAAATCGGGTATTAAAATTATCATGGATGTTGTGCATAATCACGTTGGTGACCACCATCCATGGTATAAAGATCCTCCGGACTTAACCTGGTTTAATGATTCTGATAATTTTACCATTACAAATTATGAAACTGCGGTTAATAATGATCCTTATGCTTCAGACTATGATCTTATTCAACTAACTGGTGCACCATTTGTTGATGAAATGCCAGATCTTAATCAAAATAATCCTAGGCTATCAAGATATCTGATACAGCACTCTTTATGGTGGATAGAGTACTCTGGTATAGATGGAATTCGTATGGATACTTATCCCTATGCATCAAAGGAGCATTTATCAAGATGGTGTAAGGCAGTACTTACTGAATTTCCAGACTTTGGAATTGTTGGAGAAATATGGCATACCAGGCCTGGCACAGTTGCCTACTGGCAGGATGGTTTTGATACCTATGATGGATACAAGTCTAATCTTAAGTCAGTTATTGATTTTCCGCTTAGTCATTCCATTGGATCTGCATTGAGAAAGGATTCTAGACCAAGTGATATACGAAAAATATATGATATTTTAACCCAAGATCTTATTTATCCAGATCCAAAAAATAATTTTATATTTTTAGATAATCATGACTCTGATAGATTTTATAACATAGTTGGTGAGGATATTAATAAGTATAAGATCGGCATAGCTCTTTTACTTACTCTAAGGGGCATACCACAATTCTACTATGGCACTGAAATCAATTTAACTGGAAAGCGTTCGAGGGGTGATGCATTTGTTAGAAAAGATTTTCCTGGAGGTTGGAAAGAAGACGATAGAAATGCATTCACTCAAAGAGGGAGGAATAAAATTCAGAATGAAATCTGGAATTTTTGTTCAAAATTACTACATTGGAGAAAAAAAAATAGTGTGATCCATAATGGACAAACAAAACATTTTTTACCACAAAGCCCAGACAATATATATACCATATTTCGTTACGATAATAAAAAGATTATCGGATTATTTATAAATCCCAATAAAAACAAAATTGAATTAGAAACAAAAAAATATAAAGAGATCATAGGTAATAGTAAAATATATCACGATGTAATGAATGAAAAGAAAATGTCACTTCAGGATAAATTGGAAATTGAAGAAATGAGTTTTAGGTTGATAGAAATTGAGAAAGTTTTTTAAAAAATTTCAAATAATCATAATTGCTGTAGTTTTTATATGTTGCTCTAGTGATGAAAAAAGCATTCTTGCAAAAGTAAATAATTCAATTATCACTGATTCATTATTTGAGTCAAAATATAATCAGTTCCTTACAAATAATTACCTGTCAGATAATCTATTAAATAGATATGCACTAGTAAATAGCATGATCGATAGTCTACTAATACTAGATTATGCAAATAAAATTGGATTAAAAAATGAACCTCAATATTTAGCAGAAAAGAATGAAATATATCATCAACTTTTGCTCAATAAATTTTTTGATAGCATAATAAATATTGATTATGATATTGATGATTCAGAATTGAGAAAGTTTTTTATTTGGAAAAATACAACTTTTCAAATTCGTCATCTATTTGCTTATGATGAATATCAAATGGATAATATTGTCAAAAGATTGGACTATGGAGAGAAGTGGGAATCAATCGCTAAGGATATATTCCAAGATCCTCAATTAAAAAATACTGGTGGTAATCTTGGATTAGTAAGGCTAGGTGATTTAGAGCCTGTTTTTGAAATGGCAGCATTCCAATTAAATAAAAATCAAATCTCTGATCCAATAAAAACAAAGAGTGGTTACAGTATTATTCAATTGTTAGATAAGACTCCTGATGGCTTATTAACAGAAAAAAAATTCGAATTAGAAAAAAGGAATTTATCAGTCATTATTGAGCACTATATGCAACAAATTCGATTGCAGGAATACATGAAAAAAGTTGAAACTATACTAGATATAACATTTCATGAAAATTCAGTTATTGAAATCTACAATCATTATTTTTCTCTTTCAAAAATGTCTGATTTGGATTTAAGCATGGAGCTCGTAGAATTTGATGGCAATTCGTGGGACGTCAATGAAGCTCTAAATCGTTTAGATCAATTATCAGAAAAACAATTAAAAAAAATTAATTCTATATTGGATTTCAAAAGCGTAATTAAAGGATTGATCTGTAGATCTCAATTTATAAAAGAAGCAAAAATAGAAAAAATATATAGCGACAGATTATTCCAGAACCAACTTGCAATGTTAAATAATAAGGCAATCTTGAAGAATGTATTAGATAAAATTTATGCTACAATTGATAAAGAAAATCCTAACTATTTAGATAGAAAAAAAACTATATACTTGAACTTTAGAAAAAATCTTTTTGAGGAAAACAATATCAAAGTTGATAGTCTAATGATTAAAAATATGATTATTTCATGATAGGTATACTAACAAGGCTCTCTTATCTTATAATTATCACTTTTTTATCAATTAGGCTACTATTTGCTGGAACAACTGGCAAATTATCAGGGTCAATAATAGACCAAGAAACGTCTGAACCATTAATTGGATGTAATGTGATAGTTGAGAATACCTATCTAGGTACATCCTCAGATCTAAATGGTGAATATACTATATTAAATATCCCGCCCGGAAAATTTGATGTCAGATTTGAGATGATAGGATATAAGAAACTTAGGCAAGAAGAAGTCTCGGTTTCCATAGATAAAACAACTCGTCTAAATATAAAGCTAGAGCAAAGTGTTATTCAGGGTGAGGTTGTTACAGTTAAAGCTGATAGAAAACTTATTCAATTTGATGTAACACAGTCGGAAGCAATAATTACTGCAGATGTTTTGGACGAAATGCCAGTTACTGAAGTTAGTGATGTGTTGAGATTGCAGGGTGGGGTTACACAAGATGCATCAGGAGACATACACCTAAGAGGAGGAAGATCCAGTGAGGTATCATATATGGTAGATGGTATGCCCATATCTGATATGTATGATGGTGGAATATCTGTGCAGATAGAGAATGATAATGTACAAGAACTGCAAGTTATAAGTGGGACATTCAATGCTGAATATGGAAAAGCGTTGACTGGTATTGTGAATATGGTTACAAAAGATGGAGGTAGTGAGATTAAAGGCTCAATACATGCGTATAGTGGTGATTACATTTCTAAAGACCCTATTTTTTCTAATCTTGAGAGATTCACTTTTAATGATGATCATAGCATATCAGCGAATTTAAATGGCCCGATTATACCTGGTAAGCTATCCTTTTATTCTAGTGCTAGAATAAATAATTCACAGGGATGGTTGAATGGATTACAAACATTTACTATTTATGGAGATACTGTTTTTGAAGACAAAAATAATAATAAATACTTCGATAGCGGGGATAAAAAAAAGAAACCTTTTTACAGAAGTTTAAACTGGTATAAGTCCTGGTCTGCACAAAATAAGATATCATTTCAGATAAACCCATCCACAACACTGAAGCTAAACACTATTATAAATAGTAGAACCGGACAGGATTATAATCATGCTCTACAGTTTTTAGATAAGGCCCAACTAACAAATTATGATAAAGGACAATTATTTATTCTTAGTCTATCACACTCTTTATCGTCAAAAAGTTTCTTTCAGGTTAATTTCAGTGGATTCAATAAAAAATTTGAGTCAAATTTATTTCAGAATTCGCAAGATAGTCGTTATGCTACTCCAGATAGTCTTTATTGGGTCAACACCCAGGGGATTGTACCAGAACATATTATTGACTTATATGGTGATGATGTAAAATTTTACCCGGCCTATTCTTTATACAAGGCTGGAGTTGATAATCGCAGGTTTGAAAGAGAAACAAATACTCAAACAATTAAAGTTGACTATACCAGCCAGATAAACAAGTATAATCAGATAAAGGTTGGTTTTGATTATTCAGAGGTGGATCTGTACCTAGATAGCTATTCAATATTAGATTCAATTCAAACAGATCAAGTTTATACTCCAATTATACCTGAGCAAGGTAGTATCACTAGAACAGCATACAAAAGGACACCAAAGGAAATGGCCTTATATATGCAAGATAAAATAGAATATGGTGATATGATAATTAATATTGGACTAAGATATGAAGAGTTTGATCCACAAAGTAGAACTCCTTTAAATATCCACGAGCCATATATAAAAAATCCTAGAAACCCCGCACTTGATTCTTTGACTATTTCTGAATTAGAGAATATAGACTGGGGTTCAGTATCATACTTTGATGAGGACAGTATTGGTGATACAATTGTCTACTCCTATGCAGATTACTATGCGAGATTTAACGACCAGCCAAATTTAAAAAATCAGCAAGGTTGGTGGAAGAAAACATCAATAAAGAAGCAGCTGAGTCCAAGAATGGCGGTAGCTTATCCGATATCAGATAAGGGAGTAATCCATTTTGCATATGGATATTTTTTTAAGGTACCAGATTATTTATTTCTATATAATGAAACAGACTATAAACTTACAGAGGCAGGAACAAATTTTGGAATTTTTGGTAATCCAGATTTAAAACCAGAGACCACTGTCAGTTATGAATTGGGTATAAAACAAGAGATATATACTAATACCAGATTAGAGCTGAGAGCATTTTATAGAGATGCTAGAAACTATGTTTCTAGCGGTATACCAATTGACCTAGGTGATGGAAAGACATACTATAGTTATGTTAATAAAGATTATTCAAATTCAAGAGGATTGATAGCAACAATATATAAAAGATTAAATAGATATTTTGGTGGCCAGCTAGATTATACCTATCAAATTGCAGAAGGTGCAAACTCAGATCCAGAAGAGGAATTTGGTGCTGCTCTTGCAGGCAATGAACCGACCCGATCAATGGTACCATTAGATTGGGATCAGACTCACAATCTTAATGGAAGTATTTTTACTAGTTTTAGTGATTGGGGTGCAAATGCAACATTTCAATTTGGCAGTGGTTATCCCTATTCTCCACAGATAACCAACTACGAAATGCAGGGAGCAGTATTGTCCAATGTTCTTGATCGAAATAGTAGAAGAAAACCATACAATTTTAGGGTCGATTTAAAAATCACAAAGAAAATAAGGTTTAAGGCTCTGTCAGGTAAACTCTATATGAGTATAAATAATCTAACTGATAGAAGGAATGAGTTAAATGTATACCGCGATACTGGAAGAACGGCTGAGACTATTGAAATAGGTCGCGCTGAATTGGTAAGTCCATTTGAGCCTATGAGACCAAATACAATATCTGAATATTTTAATCGACCGGATTGGTATGACTCACCAAGAAGAATCCAATTTGGAGTGCAGTTTGGTATTTAAAAGTAATTACGTCACTAAGGTTTTACTTTTTCTATTAAGTTCTATGCTATCGGCGCAGTCTCTAGAGCGGGGTGACCCTAATTACAGAAGAACCACACCTATTGATGTAAATAAGGTTAGAGGATCTATACATAATTTTGGTTCAAGTGGTGGGGGTGGTACAGTTGGTTTTCACTACGAATGGCCAACAAATTCTGATCGTCGATATATTGCATATCAGGCACTTTATGTTGGTACTGAGATTGTTGCTAATTCTGGTGAAATTAAGCCACTTGTAACGATTACTCATCGAAGTGATCAGGAAGGCAATTCAATGATGTGGGAGCCAATACCGGGTTATTTAAATCCAAATTCAACTAAGATTGCAATTAGCGATGATAATAGCACCTGGCCTGATGCTTGGCCAGACAAAATGTCTGATAATAATGACCCAGGGTGGAGCGGATCTTGGAATGGATATTTTGGGAAAGACCAGTTCAATGCTGGGCAAGAGATATTTTATAAAATTTCAGATGACCGAAACTATATAATTGGAGAACCCTATACTCCTGATACCACAGACCTTAATCGTAAAGGTGCAGGAATACAGGTTGGAGTTAGGGCAATGGAATGGAAACAAATACTTATTGAGGATGTAGTTTTTTTGTTGCATGAAGTAACAAATGATGGATCCTATGATTATGATAAAGTTGCATTTGGATATTGGCTTGCAAATTGTGTTGGTGGAAGTGGTGACTGTGATGATGATAGAATTGATTTTGACCTATTGACTGATATAGCCTGGTCTCTTGATAATGATAATATTGGAGGACCAGCTTTTGGTTCTGATCCTGTTGGAGTTGGAGCTACATCATTCATTGAAACACCTGGGAATAGTAGAGACAGAATTGATAATGATGGTGACGGAGAGGCAATGAGCCCTATAATCACAGAGGCTATTATACTTAATGAGATATTGGGTAATTCTATTGATGATAACAATAATGGTCTTGTTGATGAAAACCTCAGCCATGTTTCTTATGGAGAACAATCAGGTGTTGGTTTTGCAGATTATATTGATAATAATAGTGATGGTGAAGTTAACAGTCCTATCATTACACAGGATATGATAAATGCAGTGGCTTCACATCAATGGAAAATATGGCCTAACCCTGATGATGGCTTTCAAGATGGTAAGATACATTTACTTCACCTCGATGAGGAGGATTTAGGTTTAGCTTATAAAGATGGTATTGATAATAATGCTGATATAGAAGATCCATATTTATTAGAATATCCTATAGGCAAAGGAGCTGATGTTGGTTCACCTCTTGTGACTTCTGAAATGGTCTCTATTGCCTCTAATGATCAGTGGCGTAGGTATAAGGTTCCTGGAATAAATATTATACTTTACGATCTCGATACATTAGATATTGGCAAACCATATTCTGATGGAATTGATAACGATGGTGATGGTGCTGTG